>JAGLCZ010000037.1 GCA_023145975.1 Candidatus Hydrogenedentota bacterium
AAACTGCCCGCGACTGCCACGGCTGTATGAAAGCACGAATCCGCAGTATCAAACGAATCCCCGGCTCCGGTCATGGAAGCCGTAAGCACAGCGTAAAGGTTTCTTAAAATAATACCCTGGCGAGAATCCAATGGCACGGTAAACCGTGAACAACATACAAAAAAATAAACTGCTTGCAGATTCGCCAAAGGGAACACCAAAAGAATAAAGCGAGAATGATGCGTCTGCATTGATACCCCCAAAACAAAACTTGCATCCATAGCATACCGCGTGTATACTATGCTTACCATTTGTTATTGTAGGGTTTGCAATATGTAAAGAAGCAGCCTTTCTCGTAAGCGCAAATGCGAGTATTGTAGACAAGGTTCTTCATGCACAGCTACTCTCTGATAGTGCCAATTAAAGGATCGTATGTTACATTCAGGAAAAAGAACTATTGACACGATGAAAAACTCACGTCTTTTCTGGATTGTGGCGTGTGCATTGGTTTTTCTGTTCCTCCTTGTGCAAGTGCATGAATTTATTCCCGGTCTCCATGAGGAAGGTAACCCGGAAAACCCGGATGAGCACTGTCCACTGTGCGTGATCAAATATGTATTGAGTCTTGCCCTCTTTATTACAGGTATACTGTATATTTACGGCAAACGACACTGCAAAATAGCGGCGTACACTACCCGTAACCACTCCCTGCACCGTGTCCCCTTCCTCCCTGCCAGAGCCCCTCCTTTCTAAGCTGTCCTCTCTGAAACAGCACTGTCCTGCATGCCAACACCTGAGTTCCCTCTAATTCAGACACGGTGCATATTTTCATTGCAGAGCTACGCTAAATCCATTTGCTGCAATGCCGTCTCACGGACAGCACATGACCAAGAATAATAGTACTACCCCATTTTTTTTAACTCTCTTTCAATAAAATTTTAATAAGGAAAAATATCATGCGTAAAGGATTTACTTTAATTGAACTATTGGTCGTCATTGCAATTATAGGCATTCTGGCTGCCATTCTCTTACCTGCACTGGCTCGTGCCCGTGAAGCAGCACGTCGTTCCAGTTGCCAGAATAACCTGAAACAGATAGGACTAATGTTGAAAATGTATGCCAACGAAAGTCCTGCTGAAGCGTTTCCCCCAATGAAAACTCTCGCCTGTGACGGTACAATAAATGCCATGGAACAGATTTTTAATGTGTACACATTATATCCTGAATATCTTACTGATCTTGATATATTGATTTGCCCGAGTGCTATGGGAGGGCGCACCGCCCTTGCACGCTGGGATCAAGGCGAGTCAAACAGCCCCTGGTACCGTGACATGCCGGGATATTCGAATAATGGTATCGTCGAACCTTGTGAAGTCGGAGATTACCCGTATGTCTATTTGGGATATGTGATTACAGAAAACATGCTTAGTACCCCGACGGCTCTTACTGTATTTGAACAGAATGTCCTGGAAGCACCAGACAGTCTAGCAGAGCGTATTCTACTTGATCCTGAAGTGGTTTATGACGACTGGTCAGTGATACCAGGCTCCGGGAATGCAGGTACGGACACAATATATCGCATGCGTGAAGGAGTAGAACGTTTCCTGATAACGGACATCAACAATCCCGGAGCCAGCGCTCAGGCACAATCCACAGTAGCAGTTTCCTGGGATGTCGTATGTACTGAAGCAAGTCATTTCAACCACGTCCCCGGTGGAAGTAATGTATTGTATATGGATGGGCATGTGCAGTTTATTCGCTGGCCGGGAAGTACCGGCCCAGGCGGCACCTGGCAAAACATTATGGGTATCCCTCTACCCGTAGGCGGTCCTTTCCCCATGCAGGCAGGAGGCATAGTACTACATGAAGCTGGACATATCTACAGTGA
>JAGLCZ010000370.1 GCA_023145975.1 Candidatus Hydrogenedentota bacterium
TGCGGATGGCTGCAATAATTGTGCTGCCGGCACCCCGCCCCACCGTCATCCCGGTTTCTCCCGTCGACGCAGGAGATGCGGGAATACCGGGAACCATGAAGTCAAGGAAAGCGTGATTATAGTACAGTCTTTGGATTTCGGTTTTTTTCCGCTCAAGGATTCGCGCCAAAACCGGGATGACGAAGGGGAGAAGTCATTTGTTATACAAATAGGAGATGCTGTCAATTATGGGATATTTTGGGGGATCTTTGAGAAGCAAATAAGGCGTATAATTTTTATAGGAGGTATCTTTGTGGTTAAATTTGTATTAGAAAAAAAGAATTTGCCGCAGGCTCTACATAAAATACTTCGGTAAATTTAAAACATCCCCCGTCGCGTTAGCGGCGGAGGATGTTATAACAAGAAATTACACACCTGTATTTAAGTCTTAAGGGTTTGTCAGACCGATTATTTTTTGTGGGTAAGTGTCAGTAAAACAACAAGGCTTAATCCTACCAGCAGCCAGTCGCCCAGCATGCGATGGAGCATTTTGGTATCCACTTTTTCACTGCAGCAACCCATGCATGCCCTGCATCCGGAACATTCGGCCATGTCTTCTTCAAGAATAGCAAGTAACTCCTCGCGGTTGACATAGCCATCACCATCTTGATCGAGTTCATTAAATTGCTGTTCCGTTATCTCGGGCAGTATGGATTGTACATCTTCCAAGTTCGCACGTCCATCTTCATCCGGGTCGATATTTTCAAATTGTTCTATTAGCATTTCGGCAATTTCTGCTATTGCCTCGCCTTCTGCGTTTTCACCTTCAGTACCCGGTTCCGGTCCTTTTGAAACCACAACCGTTATAAAAGAACCTGAAAAGACACTGGATTCTGGCAGAGGTGTCTGGCTGATGATATGTCCTGCAGCAATAGTCGTGTGATATTGCTCTTCCTCCACCTCCAGATATAACAGCAGTGTCAGTAACATTTCCCGAGCTTCTTCAATGGATATATCTTTAATATCGGGTACGCGGACAACAGGAGGAGGTAAAACGATAATCTGTCGTATGACAGTTCTCTTATTTCCAATGTTGTCCGTAACGCTATAGTGTATCGAATAGGTGTTTGCAATATTCGTGTCTACTATGTCACCTTGAATACCAATACGGTCTGTCAAGTCGCCGTCACAGGCATCAAAAGCTGTTGCACCGGAATCTTCAAATACGCTTCCATATTCAATTCTCATTTGTGCTTCGCCCAGAAGTGTAATTATGGGGCGTGTTTTATCTACCACCGTAACAGTTCTTATTACCTGTACTGCGCTGTTACCAAAGCTGTCTGTCACATCATACGTTATCTCATACACACCGGGAACAGAACTGTCTACCCTATCGCCCCCGATCTGAATGGCATGGGTCAGGTCGCCTTCGCAGTCATCCAGAGCGGTGGCACCCGGGTCTTCAAAGGAGGAGCCGCATTCCACCGTTGTTTCCGCCCCGCCTGCCAGGGTGATTACGGGCGCTAAGTCTTCAAGAACATGCACCGTTCGTATTGCCGTTCCGGAAGCACCGGTCTGATCTGCTACATGGTAGGTTATTGTATACACTCCTGCTGTACTTGTATCTACATTACCGGTAATTACGATATCCGCAGTCAGATTCCCTTCGCAATAATCTGCTGCACGCATTCCCGCTTCTTCGTACGTTGTGTTGCAGTCAAGGGTTATCTCTGTTTCTCCGTCAAGCATAATGAAAGGGGACAGAGTATCCGATATATGTACCATGCGTGCAAAATTAATGGTCAACTCGCCTTGCTCATCCAGGAAATTCGGATTGCCTTCAGCGTTAAACAGGGGCGGGATTCCGGTGTCATCCAGTATGGGCCAGGTGTTTCCTGCACTGTTTACTGCCACATAAACCAGCAGGTAATTGCCTGTCATATTCGGCAGGTTGTCATAGGCATAACGTACGGGTTCCCCAGCTGACCACAGTGGAACTGCTGCGGCATCCAGTGCCCAGTACCAGGCGGTCAGCCCGGGTTGATCGTGTTCCAGTGCTGCCTGTACCGCTCCCAGACTCCCTTCGCAGCTATCCTCTGCGTAGGCGCCCGGGATATCATATTCATCGCCGCATTCAGATTCTATTACTTTCGTACCGACGAGAGTGAGCGTCGGTATGGTGTCACTGGTGACTTCCACAGTACGTGTAGTTACAGCTTCATTCCCGGAGGAATCTGTTACGGAGTAATACAGCGTGTAGAATGCCGGTAGTCTGACATTCACAGT
Source organism: Candidatus Hydrogenedentota bacterium (assembly GCA_023145975.1). Lineage (GTDB taxonomy): Bacteria > Hydrogenedentota > Hydrogenedentia > Hydrogenedentales > CAITNO01 > SLFT01. The sequence goes on from JAGLCZ010000370.1 coordinate 2,266, forward strand.
ACCGGTTTTTTGGATTTGGCTTGTAATAATACCATCGTGATTATCTGTGGCAGTTGCTCCGGGCTCAGTGAAAACGCCGCCGCATATTACAGTCATTGGAGTATTACCCAGCAGGGTAATTTCCGGGATTACACTATCTTCGACACGCACAGTACGTGTGTCGGATATGCTGTTCCCTGCTGCACTGGTAACCGTATATCTTAAGGTATACGTTCCCAGTGTTGACGTGTCCACAGTACCTTCCACTACCACGTTATCCGTAAGGTTACCGTCGCAGTCGTCTGTTGCTGTCCAGCCGGGCTCCACATAGGTGCCGTTCCATTCCACACGGATGGCAAGATCACCCAACAGGGTTAGCAGCGGGGGATTGGCGCTTGATACGTGTACCAGGCGGGTGGTTGTGCCTTCATTGCCGGCACTATCGTCTGCAGCATAGGTAATGGGATAGGTACCCGTTACAAAACTATTTACATTGCCGCTGATCCGGAGGCTGGCAGTTACGTCGCCATCGCACACATCTGCCGCTGTTGCTCCTGTTTCCGTATAGGTTTCTCCGCAATACACCAGTACTTCACTACTCCCTGTCAGGGTAACCACAGGTGGAAGCGTATCTTTAACACGTACCAGCCGTGCAAAGTCTACAGCGAGGTCATCCGGTCCATTCATGAAATTCGGGTTGCCCATACCGTCAAAGATAGGCGGCAGCCCGTCTGCATCCAGCGTTGGGGTGATATTCCCTTCTCCATCCCCGGCAATATAAATCAGGAGGTATTCACCGGGATTTGTCACCAATTCATCGTAAGCATAGGTTACAGGATCGGTATCATTCCATAAGGGCACTCCGGATTCATCCAGTGCCCAGTACCAGGCTGTTAATCCAGTTTCATACAGTTCCATTGTTACCTGTATTGCTCCCAGGCTTCCTGCACAACCATCCCATGCAGCAGCACCTGCATCCAGGTATTCCAAACCACATTCGGCAATAGCCACAACAGCACCGGTCACAGCAATTGAAGGCGGCGTTGTATCCACCACCAATATTGTGCGCTGTATGGGTAGTGCTGCATTCCCCGATGTATCGTTTACGTTGTAGGTGCGTGTGTAGCTTCCTTTCACCGCCATATTTACGTTGCCGGTTATCTGTATTGCCGCCGTAATCTGAGTGCCATTATCATGGTTGTCTGCAGCCACGGCACCCGGATCGGTGAAGGTATCGCTGCATTCCACGGTCATGGGGTTATCGCCTGTTAACGTAATTACAGGAGATACGCTGTCTTCAATACGAATTGTGCGTGATACCGAGGTATTTTCTCCCGAGGTATCGCTGACCCTGTAGGTTAAGATATAAACCCCGAGGGTACCGTCATCTACAATGCCTTCCACAACAACATCTCCGGTGAGATCGCCGTTGCAGGCATCGACTGCAGTCCAGCCCGGTTCCACATAACTTCCACCCCATTCAATACGTATATCGCTGTCGCCCAGCAGTGTAATTACCGGGGGTGCATCGCTTACCACGAATACGGTGCGTATTGCCGTCCCTTCATTTCCGGCAGCATCGGTCACGGTATAGTTGAGGAGATATGTACCCGGCAGGGAGTTATCTACTTCGCCGGTAGTCTGTATACTGCCTGTAAGATTTCCGTCACATCCGTCAGCGGCTTCTGCACCTGCTTCCACGTAAGGTGTATTGCAGGGCAGGGTCACTTCCTGTTCCCCTAAAAGAGTCAGCACAGGTAATGTGGTATCCCCAACACGTATCAGCCGCGCAAAGTCTACGGCCAGTTCATCGGGTCCATTCATGAAATTCGGATCGCCCATACCGTCAAAAATGGGCGGCAGCCCGTCCCCGTCCAGTACCGGCATCGTGTTGCCCTGTGTGTCTACAGCAAGATAAAGCAGTAGATAGTCGCCGGCTGTAGTCGGTGGCGTATTCCAGTCATAGCGTACGGGTTCACCGACGGACCACAAGGGCGTTCCTGCTTCATCCAGTGCCCAGTACCAGGCCGTTTGTCCTGCCTGATCGGGTTCCAGAGAAGTCTGTACGCCGCCCAGATTGCCTTCACAGGCATCTATTGCAGTAGTACCGCCCAGGCTGTACGCAAGGCTGCATTCGGCAGTGACGATCAGATCTCCGGATACTGTTAGTTCCGGAGGTGCGGTGTCTGATACGGTTACCGCACGTATTTCCTGCGCCATATTATTGGAGTCGTCCAACACGGTATAAGTGAGGCTGTAACTGCCGGGAACAGCCGCATTCACCGTACCCGTTACCTGTATTGCGGCAGTGAGCAATACATCGTCATTACAGTTGTCCGTAGCAGTAGCGCCCGGATCGATGAAGGTACTGCCGCATTCCACCGGCATGGGATTGTCCCCAAGCAGCGTGATTACAGGCACCGTCGTATCAATTACATTTACGGTTCGTATTACTTCTATTGCTTCATTCCCTGCGGTATCCAGGACGTTGTAGCTAACAATATTTTGACCGACCGTGTTTGTATCAATTGTATTGCCAACGATAACGATGGAGGGGGTCAGGTTCCCGTCGCACAGATCATCTGCTGTGGCGCCTGCATCGGCATAGACTGTGCCGCCCTCGACATCAACCACAGCATCCCCAAGCAGTGTGATTACAGGCACCGTCGTATCAATTACATTTACGGTTCGTATTACTTCCACCGCTTCATTCCCTGCTGCATCCAGGACATTGTAGCTAACAAAATTTTGACCGACCGTGTTTGTATCAATTGTATTGCCAACGATAACGATGGAGGGGGTCAGGTTTCCGTCGCACAGATCATCTGCTGCGGCGCCTGCATCGGTATAATCCATACTGCACTCGATATCAGTCACAGCATCCCCAAGCAGTGTGATCAGCGGTACAGTTGTATCCACCACATTTACGGTCCTCGTTACTTCTACTGCAGTATTGGCTGTCATATCGGATACATTGTAGGTAATTACATAGCTGCCTGTTACAGTGAGATCAACCGTCTCGTCATTGACAATAATGGAAGACGTTATATTGCCGTCACAGGAATCAAATGCTGTGGCACCTGCATCACTATAGCTGCCGTCGCATTCGGTAGTAACAGTTCCGTTGCCGAGAAGGGTAATTACCGGTGCAGCGGTATCAATAATATTTACCGTGCGTATTACTTCGGCAGCAGCGTTATTTCCTTCATCATTCATCTGATAGCTAACGGTATATACCCCTGCTAAATCCACATTTACAAGGTTTACTATTGTAATGGAATCTGTGAGATCGGTGGCGCAGGCATCTTCTGCTGTGGCACCGGCATCGCTATAACTGTTGCCGCATTCTGCGGTTGTCGGATTATCTCCCAGGAGGGTGATTATTGGTGCGGAGGCAATAGCGCCGTCCACGTCTGTGCCCGTAACGCCTTCCGGAAGCATGACAATGCCGTCAAGGTCTTCGACAAGTCCATTAACGGTGATGGTAACATCGTCACCGTCGTGCATAAGTTCAGGACAGATCCATGTCAGGCGATATGTGTCGCCAGTGACAAACGCCGCTGAATTAGGATGCTCGGATAGGGTTCCCGTGTCGGAGATTGTGTAGTTTGCAGTGTCTGCTGCACCAGCACTCATTGTTTTACTAAATGTAACCAGCACGTTATAACTGTCTTCAACAGCAACCTGCTTTACAAAGGGCTGACCCGTAACAAGGACTGTGCGCACTGTTTCCGTTGCCGCGTTTGCTGCTGTGTCGGATACGTTATAGCTTACATTGTAGCTGCCGTTTACATTGGTGTTTACGTCGCCGGCATCAATGCTTATTTCTGCTGTGAGATCACCATCACATATATCGTTTGCAGTTGCGCCAAGTTCTTCATACGACTCACCTACAGTAACCGCCTGAGGAACAGCACCGAGAAGCGTGATTACAGGCGCGGTAGTATCCACGACATTTACTGTGCGCGTTAGCTCACTGGCGGCATTTGCTGCGGAATCAGATATGTTATAGGTGATTGTGTAAGAACCGGGTGTTCCGGTATTTGTTGGATTAGCGGTTATGATGCTGCTGCTGAGGTCACCGTCGCAAGCATCAGCAGCTATTACCCCTGCTTCGTTATAGGTGTCCCCGCATTCTACTGTAACCGGATCAGCACCAACCCGCGTGAGCATAGGCGGCGTAGTATCGACTACATTTACCGTGCGTGTTGCTTCCACAACGGGATTCGCTGCCGCATCGGACACGGTGTACACAATTGTATAAGTATCTGGTATGCCCGTGTCTACTGGATTGACCGTTACAATAGCGCCAATAAGGTTGCCGTCACAAGCATCAACTGCCGTTGCACCTGCATCGCTGTAGGTATTGCCGCATTCCACTGTAACCGGGTTTTCACCTGTCACAGTAAGTATCGGTAATGTGTTGTCCGTTACAGAGACTACGCGCATAATCGTTACTGCCGCGTTCCCGCTCAGGTCGATTACATCATACAGTAGTTCATAATCCCCTGCGAGATCGGTATTTACAGAACCCGTTACCTGAATAAAACTGCTCAAGTCCCCATTACAATTGTCAAATGCCGCTGCACCGGGGTCGTCAAAGGGAATGGCACACTCAATGTCCACTACTGTACTACCGATGAGGCTTATTGCAGGGGGCGTATTATCCGGCATACACTCAATATTGTACCATTGAAAAAAAGGATAACTCACGTCTTCGTCTATAGCCCATACAGAAGTATAGTCCCAGTCGACAAAAGAGACCTGACGTTTCATTTGATAGGTGTGCAGTTTCGTACCACCCCCGGCAGACGAGTCCATGCCGCTCGCATCCATGTCCCAATAACTCTTTGTGATAGTAATATTACCGCTTCCCACGAGCCCGCCTGCAGCAGAAGAAGCGGTTACTTCCCCGGCTGAGTAACATTCGCGAATCCTATGAGAACTGCTATCGCTATAGCCTACGAGACCTCCAACACGATTGCGCCCATTCACTGCCCCGGTTGAAAAGCATTGTGTTAAGTGAACAAAACCCAGGTAGGAGTAGTATAAGGCTCCTATAAATCCACCAATCTCATCCTGAGTGCTGGTGACGTTCCCGGTAGAAAAACTTTGTGTTATATAGCACGTTGAATAGCAGTACCCTGCAAATCCACCGGTATACCTGCGTCCGGATACTGTACCCGCAGCAAAGCATTTTTCTATGTTGGATTTCCTGCAGTACCCTGCAAACCCACCGGTATTTCCCCATCCGTGCACACTTGCATCTGTATTGGTACCGCATAAAAGTGCAGTCCCATACTCTATGTAACCCACCACCCCGCCCGTATAGTTTGTTCCGGAGACACTGCCTACAACAAAACAGTCTTCCATACGATTGTTAGTCCATCCTGCAATCCCGCCGGTGTATTCTTTCCCGGTTACTTCTCCAGCCATACGGCATTGGGAAACAGTATTTGCACTATGCCCCGCAATC
>JAGLCZ010000371.1 GCA_023145975.1 Candidatus Hydrogenedentota bacterium
TGACTGTTTCCGGCAGTGTTTCAAGAGTGGGTGCAGTCATGAAAGTGCGTAGTTTTTGTAACCCGGAAGTCATCTCCTCCAGTATGGTTTCGGCAATACGCGGCTGCTTGGTAAAATCACTTATTGCCGTGAGAAATTCGCTCATTTTCGTGCGCCACGGTCCCAGGATATTATCCATATCTGTCGTGGTCAGTACATGATCTACCATTTCAATTTTCATCAGTTCCCGAAACGGATTCAAAATGTCTGAAAGGTACATTTCGATATAGGCTTCTTCCATATCGGGTACGCCCTTGCTGCCGAGCAGGGCATGAAGTCGTCCCCAGGTGCGGTCGTTATCGCATACCTGGCGAATGGTAATGAACGCTTTGTATTCATAAGCGTCAAGTTCAAAATGTAAGCCTGCCTCCGCTATAGTAGCATTATGCCTCAGATACTCGAGTCCGCTTCGTTCATCGCGCAGTATTGCATAATATCGCGGGTCGGTATTAAGTGCTAACGCATCAGTGAGGGTGCGGCGCTGCAGCTGCGGTTCTTCGGCATTTCCTTCATTGATGGCTGTTGACGTGTGCAGCACTCCCTGCGTGGTGTCGTAGGCGTTGTTATACACTATCAATGCCTGTTCATCAAAAGTGCGGTTGGTGTAGGCATACACATTTTCATTCACCCAGCCTTCTGCCGTTGTGAAATCAAACAATGCAAAATTAGTCGCATCGCTGAACAGATATCGTTTGCGCATCAGGGGAAAAATTTCGCGTTTGTGACGATCAATAAGATTTTTGTCAGGCGTTTCCTGATAATATGCCCGCCTGTATTCCATGCCGTATTTTTCTGTAAATCCCTCTATTTGACCATGCCCAAACATGGGCAGCCCCGGCATGGTTACCAGCATGGCGGCAACACCGAAATACTTGTCATCTTTACCAAATTGTTCTTGCGCAGTATCTTCGTCGGGGTTGTTCATGAAATTCACAAAACGCTGTAGAATAGCCGGGCTGAATTCCAGCACGTTTTTGAGGGTTTTTCGATAGTTGGCGTTATCTTCTTCCTTGAGCATATTCATAAAAGCACTGTTATATACCCGGTGCATACCCAGAGTACGCACAAAATAGCCTTCCATCAGCCAGAATGCCTCGGCAAGAAGCAAGGTGTCCGGTGCTTCAACAGCAATACGGTCGACCACTTCACGCCAGAATTCCATGGGAAACACGTCATCAAATGCGGCTTTGTCAATGCCGTATTCAGCACGGGAGGGGATGGCGCCGCCTTCCCCGGGTCGTGGAAACCACAGCCGTTGGTAATGGCGTTTTGCAAGGGTCATCGCCGCATCAAAACGTATAATGGGGAACATTCGTGCTACATGGATGATAGCCTTTATTACTGCCTCGCGTACCTCCGGCAGGGTGAAGTTTAACTGTGCCGTGTCATTCCAGGGCATGCTGGTGCCGTCGTTTCCGTGATAGAGGTAACGCACTGTTCCTGTATGGGTATCCACATGCTTGAATACCACTGCGGCGTCACTGTGATCCCAGTAGCCGTCTTCAATAAACAGACTGATGCCTTTTTCCCGGGATAAATCAGGACCCGTGAATTTATAGCCGGGGAAAGGGGGTTCGTGTAGTTGAACAAACCAATCCGGATGTTCAATTACCCAGCGTGAATATAAGCCCACATGATTGGGAACCATGTCTCCTGCCAGACGAATGCCGCGTTGTTCTGCTCTGTGTGCTAAGTCCTGATAGGCTTTTTCACCGCCAAGTTCTACAGCAATATCATAATCGTAAAGGCTGTATGCGGAAGCGGCGGCCTCGGGATTACCCATGCGTTGTTTGATGTCGCTGGACGCAGGCGATCGTTCCCACACGCCGATGAGCCATAATGCATTAAATCCCCATTGTGCCATCTGATCCAATTCTTCATTCGGGATATCATCCAGCCGGGTTAAGGTACGTCCATATTTTATGGAGAGTTGGTCAAGCCATACATAGGCCAGCTTGGCAACCAACACTACACGCGGCATCCAGTCCTCATCTCGGGAGAATGCCTCCGGCTCATCGTAGTCCTGTGTATCAAAGGATAACGCATCTACAGGACCGGGTCCGAATCCGCGCATCAAGGTCTCTTCGCGCAATGCATCCTGTGCTACCAGCAGCCGTTTCAGCATCTCCGGCGGCAGCCATGCGTGCCACCGCAATTTAATATATTCCAGCTGTTCTTTGAGGGAGTCAGGATTGTGCAGGAAAGGTTCACGCAGCAGGTGAAACAGCGTTAATCCGGAATCGGGACCAGCGGGTTGTGTATCAAACCATTCTTCGAGCCCTTCCAGAAGCGCATCATACGGTGTTGTGCTGCGCAGCGCACCATTGTCAAAAAGAGAGCAATACGGGTGCATGGCAGGATTTTCATGAGCCATCTGTACAACCAGAATTTCAGTAAAAGTAAGTTCTACATGGGTGATACTATGGGTTTCACCTGCAAGAAAGGCTTCGGCGGTAT
>JAGLCZ010000372.1 GCA_023145975.1 Candidatus Hydrogenedentota bacterium
TATCAAATCTCGATAAACCGAAGTAGTCGCCCCGGTCCAAACACCCGGGGATTCATGTAACATAGCCGCATGGGCATACTGAATCTGTAGAAGTGATACCGTTACCGTCTCTACGGCAGCTATGCCTTCTATCTCATCCAGTATACGGACATCCATCGTACTGGAAACAGCCGTCCATAACCCTGCTAAATCGGTGTCATCCAACCCAGTTTCTGTTTTCCACGCACTGATGTATGCGGGAATAAATGCATTTATTTCCTCTGCCAGCAACTGCCCGTAATAATATCCCATTTCGTAGGGTGATCCATAAGCAACAATAACCGGCAATTCATCTTCGGGAAATGAAACGGCATCAGACCGTTCACTATTAGCCACGTAACCAGTGAATTCAGGATAGATATCCGGTACCACACGCACACCGGTGGTAAAAGTAAAGTCGGGAACTTCATATCCCAAGTACACCAAAGCAGGATTCATTTCCGCCTGATTTGGAAACTGAAGTTGTACAAAAAAGGCTGCGTAGTGTCCTGGTGTCGGATCCGGTGCAGACGCAACATAAACACCTCGTTCTTTTGATGTCAATATTGTGGACTCCCATGCCCCTTCGGGAAGCTTATAATTCCGAAAATCACGTAACCCCTCTTCATGCTGCTCCACCTGCCATACACGCACCACCTCCGGCAAATTATTTGTATCCACTTCAACACGGATATCACCATTCTCTTCAAAGGAATAGGTGAAATGCGGCAGCGGTTTACTTTGGGTTACTGCCATATACCAAGCGAGCAACATACCAATAGGATTTCCAGGATCAGTTAAGTCCATCTCCGGATCGAGACCACCCATGCCATGTCCCACATTAGGCACATAGCAAAGATGCGCTTCTCCTTCCAGATCATGATAGTATAATTCTGCCGTATCGGGAACAAAAAACTCATCGCCAGTAGCATTTAACATGAATTTTGGCATCGGATAGCTTCCTTTCAGAGAGTACTGAAAGGGATCAATGCAGTTAAGCAAAGCAAGTGCTTCAGGCGTTACTGTCCCCGTTGCACCTGTCGGCAGCATCCGGTCAAATACATTCTGCTGTGCATATTCGTAAATGGCAGGGGACCAAAATCCATACGCATTTCGATGATGAAGCAGATGCTCCTTCATATTTAAAACATTGATGACAATCGGTGCAAT
>JAGLCZ010000373.1 GCA_023145975.1 Candidatus Hydrogenedentota bacterium
GTACGGATGTGATATGTACAACGTTTTGGCCGTATTGCTCGCGGGAGGGATGGGAGAACGTTTATATCCGCTGACCAAGCATCGTGCCAAACCTGCGGTGCCTTTCGGGGGAATGTACCGAATCATAGATTTCACCCTGTCTAATTGCTTCAATTCCCGTTGTCGCCAGATATGTGTATTAACCCAATACAAATCCAACTCCCTTGCCCGGCATGTGAACCGCGGTTGGAATATCATGCACAATGATCTTGGCGAGTTTATTGAAATTATCCCGCCCCAAATGCGTGTAAATAGTAATTGGTATCAGGGTACAGCAGATGCCATTTACCAGAATTTATATACCATCAATCAGACCCGTCCCAGTGAAGTATTGATCGTCAGCGGCGACCATATTTATAAAATGAACTACCAGAAAATGGTGCAGCAGCATCGGGAATCGGCTGCCGAATTAACAATAGCCGCTATCGAAATCCCCATTGAGGATGCCTCCCGATTCGGTGTATTTGAAATCGACACCTTGAATCGGATTATTGGTTTTGAAGAAAAACCATCGCATCCAAAGTCTATACCTGACGATCCAACACGGGCGTTGGTATCTATGGGTGTTTATGTATTCTCAGTGGATACCTTATGTAATGCTGTTATGCAGGATGCAGATATGGATAGCAGCAGCCACGATTTTGGAAAAGATATTATTCCGCGCATGGTGAAAAATAACGGAAGCGTCTATGCCTACAAATTTGAAGACGAAAATAAAAAGAAGGCGCAATATTGGCGGGATGTGGGTACGCTGGACAGCTACTGGGAAGCCAACATGGATCTGGTCAGTATTGATCCGCAGTTTAATCTATATGATCGTTCCTGGCCAATGCGTACAAATCTGCCGACTCTCCCCCCTGCAAAATTTGTTTTTGCTGAAGTAGGCAACCGTTTCGGGGTCGCAGTAGATTCCGTTGTAAGTCCGGGATGTATCGTCAGCGGCGGAATGGTGGAGCGGTGTGTACTCGGGCCCATGGTACGCATTAATTCTTATGCCCGGGTTCAGGAGTCCATTTTGTTTAACGGTGCTTCTATTGGCAGGCATTGCCGTATACGTCGTGCCATCATCGAAAAAAATGTTGAGATTCCGGAGCATACCGTTGTCGGCTATAATTTAGAGGAAGATGCCAAACGGTTTCGGGTGACACCCCAAGGCATTGTTGTAGTCGAATCAGCAGAGAAATTCTAACGTACGTGAGATGCGGGTGTCGGGAGAATGGGCAGGTATCCTGTGGTTTATCTTCTATGGTGCAGCACTCTTTTTAGCTAGTTTTTATACAGTATTGCTTGTACTGTATAATTTATTTGCATTATCTGGCATTTTATGGTAGAATAAAAAGAGGTAGAAATGCTACCGATATTGAAAGACCTTATCTGAAAGGGATATTTTGATACTTGCAAACATTGCGGAAATATTGGTTGGTTATCAAAGTCGAGCTCGTATTGCCAGTATTCCCGGCGGTACTCATAAACTTATTCTAGGTCGGGATTTCGTCGCAAAAGGAATTCTGGACATGGATACTTTGCTGACCTTCACACCTGATCGTGTACCAGATCGCGGCATTATTGAGTCAGGAGACATTTTGTTTCAGGCGCGGGGTAGAGAACATTATGCCCACTGTGTGGAAAACCTGCAATCTAATATACTTGCGTCAAGTACTTTCTATAGTATACGTGTAGATCAGGGTATAGTAGTACCTCAGTACCTGGCATGGTGGATTAACCAGTTGCCAGCGCAACGATATTTGACTGAAGCGTCACAATTTGCAAGTATATCCCTTGTGACCAAGTCGGTTCTTTCTTCTCTTGAGGTTGAAGTGCCGAGTATAAAAACACAGAAACTGATTTGTAAAACTAATATGCTGGTACAAAAAGAAGCAATGTTTCGTAATAAAATAGCAGAGCGCCGCATACAACTGGCAGATGCACTTTGTAGGCACCATATACACCAACAAGGAATGAACAGATGACTGAAACCATTTCGCAGAAGGAAATTAATGACGTTGTATGGCGGGCATGTGATACTTTCCGTGGGGCAGTAGATCCGTCGGAATACAAAAACTATATTCTCACCATGCTGTTCATTAAATACATGAGTGACCTGTGGCAGGATACCTGTGATGCCTATGATAAGAAATACAAAGGAAACAAAGTCCGGGTGGAACGTGCCCTGAGCCGGGAACGGTTTATCATTCCTAATGTCGAATTGAAGGACGGCAAAGGTAAGAATACCGATTCTTTTCCTGCCACCTTCAAGAACCTGTATGACAGACGTGAAGCCGCCAATATCGGTGAACTTATTAACATTACCCTGACCGCCATTGAAGATGCCAACAAAACAAAACTGGAAAGTGTGTTTCGGAATATTGATTTCAACAGTGAGCCTGCTTTGGGTCAGACCAAGGAACGAAATAAGCGCCTGAAACACCTGTTGGAAGACTTCGCTGATCCGCGCCTGGACCTGCGCCCTTCCCGCATCGGCAACCGTGATGTCATCGGCGATGTGTATGAATATATGATATCCCAATTTGCGGCAGGTGCAGGAAAGAAGGCCGGTGAGTTCTATACACCTCCGGAAGTGTCCACTGTACTGGCAAAACTTGTTGCCCCCAAACCGGGCGACCGCATTTGTGATCCCGCTTGTGGCTCCGGTTCCCTGCTTATCAAGGTGGGACATGAAGTTCGTGACAGCAATTTTGCTCTTTGCGGGCAGGAATCCAACGGTTCCACCTGGTCTCTGTGTCGGATGAATATGTTCCTTCACGGATGCGATTCGGCACGTATTGAATGGTGCGACACCATTGGCAACCCACGTTTGCTGGAGAATAACGAATTGATGCGTTTCAACGTGGTAGTTGCCAATCCCCCTTTCTCCCTGGACAAATGGGGATATAATGAGGCGTCTCACGATCCTTTTAACCGGTTCTGGCGTGGTATTCCCCCTAGGAGCCGAGGCGACTACGCCTTTATTAGCCACATGGTGGAAATCGCCCTGGAAGGGGAAGGACGTGTTGGCGTAGTCGTGCCTCACGGTGTTCTGTTCCGCAAGGGTGCGGAAGGGGTCATACGCCGGAAGCTTATTGAGGATAACCTGCTTGAAGCCGTCGTGGGCTTGCCTGCTCAACTGTTTTTCGGCACGGGCATCCCCGCAGCCATCATGCTCTTTAACAAGGGACGCAAGCCCTGGGATAAAGCGCGGTCTAAACGGGATAAACATATACTATTTATTGATGCTAGCCGCGAATATGATGATAACAAAAAGCAGAATCGACTCCGTCCCGAAAATATAGAGAAGATAGTTACTACCTGGCGCAACTTTACGGAGATTGAAAAATACAGCCATCTCGCTACCCTGGAGGAAATTGAAGAAGCGGAATTCAATCTGAATATCCCCCGTTATGTGGATACCTTCGAGGAAGAGGAAGACATTGACATCCCGGCAGTACAGCAGGAAATCGAGGAACTGGAATCCGAACTGGTGGTTACGCAGAAAGAACTCAATGGGTATCTGAAGGAACTGGGGTTATTGGAAAAAGGATGAAGGCGGAAGGATGAAGAATGAATAAGAAAGAAGAAGCACCACAATCGGATATCCTCATTTATCGTGCAGAGGACGGAC
>JAGLCZ010000374.1 GCA_023145975.1 Candidatus Hydrogenedentota bacterium
CTGTGGCATCGGTTTGCTGGTAAGCACCGTCATCGTCTTCAAAGGTGGCAATCTGAGGATCGTAGAGTGTTTTCTCGGCACGGCGACCCACGAGATCGCAATTACCCTTATAAAGACGTATTCGTGCGGTACCGGTCACATCTTCCTGGCTCTTATCCACAAAGGCCATCAACGCCTCCATCTCAGGAGCATACCAGAATCCATTATAAATCAACTGCGCAATCTTCGGGGACAGTAAGTCCCGCTGGAACATTACTTCGCGATCCATGGTCAGCGATTCCACAGCACGATGCGCCGTATAGAGAATTGTGCCGCCAGGCGTTTCGTACACCCCACGCGATTTCATGCCCACGAAACGGTTCTCCACCAAATCTACACGCCCCACTCCGTTAGCCCCGCCCAACGCATTCAGTTTTTCCAGCAACGCCACGGGACCCAGTTTTTCTCCGTCCACTGCCACGGGCGTACCTGCTTCAAAATCTACTTCCACATAGGTGGGAGTATCAGGTGCGTTCTGAGGGGAAACGCTCAGGAGGAACATATCCTCAGGCGGTTCGTTCCACGGATCCTCCAAAATACCACCCTCAAAGGAAATATGCAGCAGGTTACGGTCGGATGAATAGGGTTTTTTCTTGGTCACAGGCACGGGAATACCATGCTTTTCAGCGTACGCAATCATTTTTTCGCGACTGTTCAATGTCCACTTAGGATCACGCCAGGGCGCAATGATACGCACATTCGGTTCCAATGCCATACAAGCCAATTCAAAGCGTACCTGGTCATTACCTTTCCCTGTTGCACCATGAGCAACGGAATCCGCACCATACTGACGCAATACTTCAATTTGCGCCTTACCAATAAGAGGACGGGCAACACTGGTGCCCAGCAGATAACACCCTTCATAAATGGCATTGGCGCGCATAGCAGGGAACACAAAATCACGGACAAATTCTTCGCGTAAATCTTTCACCACCACTTCGCTTGCGCCCGTATCTTTTGCCTTCTGTATCGCCGGTGCCGTTTCTTCGCCCTGACCAACATCGGCAATATACGCGATAATCTCAGCGTTATATGTTTCCTGCAGCCATTTTAGAATTATCGAAGTGTCAAGACCTCCGGAATAAGCCAATACAATCTTTTTTACGTTGCTCATAAAAACTCTCTTTCTTTATTGTGTGGGCTTTTGCCCGATTGTTGATCACGATTTACACTGCTCTTTTATTTGCAGGATACAACATAAAAATCCAAAGCGACACCCTAGGCAGGGGTACGCAATAAAGTCGCCAATACCGCTTTCTGCGCATGCAGGCGGTTCTCCGCCTGATCAAAGCAAACTGAATTAGCGCCATCAATCACTTCATCAGAAACTTCATGACCCCGATGCGCAGGCAGACAATGCATAAACAAGGCGTCCGGCTTTGCCAGTGCCATCAGCGACGCATTCACCTGATACGGTGCAAAAATCTTTTCCCGTTCCAAAGTCTCGGCTTCCTGACCCATACTTGCCCAAACATCGGTATATACAGCATCTGCATCACGTAATCCG
>JAGLCZ010000375.1 GCA_023145975.1 Candidatus Hydrogenedentota bacterium
ATTGAACTGAATCAAGGAGTCTTGGTATGACGGGTCTTCACTGGATTGACTGGTTGGTTGTGGGCGGGTACTTTGGTGTGTTGGCGTGGGTTGTATGGGCAACGTCGCGGAAGCAGGAAACCCCTTCCGATTATTTTTTGGCAGGACGTAATATCGGCTGGTTCGTCATCGGCGCTTCTTTATTCGCCTCCAATATAGGTTCGGAGCATCTGGTCGGGCTGGCAGGTTCCGGTGCGAAGAGCGGTGTGGCTATGGCGCATTATGAATTACACGCCTGGTGCTTGTTGGTGTTGGGTTGGGTGCTGGTACCTTTCTTTTATAGATCGGGTGTGTATACCATGCCGGAGTTTCTCGAACGGCGGTATAATCCCGCTACACGCTGGATCCTTTCGCTGGTAAGCCTTGTTGCGTATGTGTTCACCAAAGTGAGTGTTACCGTATATGCTGGCGGAAAAGTTTTTCAGGCGTTGCTCCCGGAACTTGAAATAGCAGGAATAAACAGTTTTTGGATCGGTGCAGTCAGCGTGGTCGTGTTGACGGGTATGTATACCTGTTTCGGCGGGCTGCGGGCAGTGGTGTATACTGACGCCATGCAGACCGTGGTATTGATATTGGGATCGTTATGCGTTACTTCTATCGGACTGTATCACCTGGGCGGCTGGGATGAATTGCGTGAACTGAGCGGCAGCGAACGTTTTAATTTATGGCGTCCTGCAAGCGATCCTGATTTTCCCTGGCCGGGCATGTTGTTTGCCGCGCCGATTGTGGGGTTGTGGTATTGGTGTACCGATCAATATATCGTACAGCGAACATTGGCCGCACGGAATCTGAAGATAGCACGGCGGGGTACACTCTTCGGCGCTTACTTGAAAATAACGCCTGTGTTCTTATTTATTGTGCCGGGTATGATTGCCTACGCTTTGGCAAAAAAGAATATGCTTGTTTTGGACGACCCGGACCAGGCGTTTCCAGCCATGGTCAGTCAACTGCTGCCCGTAGGGGTGCGCGGATTGGTTGTGGGCGGTTTGTTGGCTGCGTTGATGAGTTCCCTTTCCTCTTTGTTTAATGCCTGTTCTACTTTGTTTACTGTTGATATCTATCAAAAGATTTCGCCGGAGGCTTCCGAAAGAGAATTGGTGACCGTAGGTCGTATGGCGACAGGCGTAATCGTTGTGCTTGGGTTGTTGTGGATACCGGCGATGCAGCATGTGTCCGGGGCGTTGTACGAATATCTACAGAGTGTACAGGCTTATCTTGCGCCGCCTATGACGGCAGTATTTTTCCTGGGTGTTTTCTGGAAGCGCGTTAATGGGAAGGGAGCAGTGGCTACTTTAGTGCTTGGTTTTGCTTTGGGATTATTAAAACTTGCTTGTCAGATTTACGCGGGACTTGTTTCGCCTGAAAAAATGGAGTTTCTGTCCAGCATACAACAATCTCTTATTGCCTACGGAAGCATCAATTTTCTGCTGTTTTGTGTGTATCTGTTTTTGTTCTGTTGTGCTACCCTGGTCGTGGTAAGCCTGTTTACTGCTGCGCCGTCGGCATCACAAATTGAAAACCTGACCTTTGCCACGAATACTGCAGAGGGGCGACGGGAAGTACGTGAAAGTTGGAATCGTTGGGATGTTGTACATACGGGGGTTGTATTGTTGATTATTGTAGGTGTTTATCTGTATTTTACTGGATGATAGATACCATGAACGGTTTGTGGTACTGCTGGAAAGAAAGATTCTTTGTATTTTTAATTAAGAGAAAGAACATTTTATGGGACGATTTATAGCGAAGCATTCGCCTTTATTCATTCTTGCGGGTTTGTGTATTTTACTGGCAATAGTGTCACCGCATTTCCGATCTTTCGGAAACTTGCAAGGGGTTGCACAGCGTACTGCTGTTGTGGGTGTGATGGCGACGGGACAGTTGGCAGTCATACTTACTGCGGGCATTGATTTGTCTGTGGGGAGTGTAGCGGCGTTGAGCGGCGTTGTGGGCTGTATTGCCATGGTCTCCGGTGTTCCGGTAGTGCTTGCTATTCTAATTGGTACCGGCGTGGGACTTCTCTGCGGCCTTACCAATGGCTTGCTCGTCTCAAAAGGGCGTATTCCTCCGTTCATTGTTACACTGGGTATGATGATGGTAGCGCGGGGACTCACACTAATCTTTTCCGGAGCCACTTCTATATTCGGAATGCCTGCCTCATTTTCCTGGCTGGGGGGCGCACATGCGTGGTGGCTTCCTGCAGGGTTGATGTTCGGTATTGCTGCTGTATTTGCAGTGGTATTGAATTTTACCCGGTTTGGACGTTCTCTCTATGCAGTAGGGGGAAATGGCGAAGCGGCACGTTTATCCGGTATTTCAGTGGATCGGGTTCGTATTGCAGCATTTACAATCAGTGGTGCCGCTGCTGGCTTTGCGGGGATGATGCTGGCGTCACGGACCAGTATTGCTGCACCTAATGCTGCGGAGATGTACGAACTTTATGCTATTGCTGCCTGTGTAATCGGCGGTGCAAGTTTGATGGGCGGTGAAGGGGGTGCATTTGCTACTATTGCCGGAGCGCTGATCATGATCGTATTGAGGAATTTTTGTAATCTTCAGGACATCAATGTGTATTGGCAGCAGATTCTTGTCGGCAGTTTGTTAGTTGCACTTGTTTATTATGATAACCAGCGTAAACGAAAAGCAGGGCTGTTGAAGAATTAGGTATGTATGATAGAAAGGCTTGTTATGATATATAGTAGGATACGCCTTGTCTTTTTCGGGGTGGTATTTTTGCTGAGTGGCGTATGTGTATCTGCTGTTGCAGAAAAACATTCAACCATGCCGATTTGCGATACGTTAGAGCAAAATCTGGATGGGGTGGTGGCTGATGTCGGAAAAGCACTTCCCTATGCGGCACTTTATCAGGCTGTAGCAGCCGATGAACTTTATACCACATTGGATATGATAGAAGCGGGTGCAGCGGATTCAGAACGGAATTCTGAAGGAAAGAATGCGCTGTTATTGGCGGCAGAAATGAATATGCCTCATGTGATTACGGTACTTGTTGATAGGGGGGATAACATTAATGCACAGGATCGTTTTGGCAATAGTGCGCTTCATCTTGCGGTTACAGCCCATGATTTATATACTTCCAAAATGCTTTTCGAAAAAGGGATCGATCAAGGTTTGGCAAATGAGAAGCACTATACGGCATTGCACGCAGCTGCAAAATCGGCAGATGAAGTTTTGATAGAGGGGCTGGTATCTCTGGGAATGGATGCTCTTGCCAGTCCTAACCCGAATCGATTTTATTCGCCTTATGATATTGCCGCAGAATCTAAACGCTGGGATATTACAGCCCTTTTTAGAGCTAAGGGCTACGATCGTGGTGTGCTTGTTAATGCTGCTTATGGGGATATCGGTGCATTTACGGAATATCTGGAGACAAAACCGGATAACCTTGAATATGAGAATAGAACGGGGAACACTCCCATTCATCGTGCAACTGCCGCCGGGCACTATGAGTTGGTAAAATTTTTACTTGACCATGATGTTGATTTTCGTGTTATAAATATTGAGGGGGAACAGCCGTTTACAATTGCAGTTAAAAAAAACTGCAAAAAGATATTTAAGCTTTTTCTGGAGTACGGAATGGCTATCAATGAGCGGGATGATACCCATTTCGGTAATACATCGCTGATTCATGCAGTGCGAGGCGGTAACCTCGATATGATTAATTTTTTACTTGATCTAGGTGCTTATATTGCCCACCCCTCTGGAGTAGGGGATACGCCGCTGCATAATGCGGTGGCGATGAATGAATTAGAATCGGCGAGATTGCTATTGGATCGGGGGGCTGTTGTTGACTTAAAGAATCATGCAGCATTAACACCGCTGCACATGGCGGCACTAAATAATCTTACTGCAATGGCGGAATTATTGATTGCCTATGGCGCCAACATTGATAACACCGATAAAAGATTATGGACTCCCCTGCATGTGGCAGTTGATGCGGGTCATATTCCGATGGTACGTTTTCTCCTTGCAAATGATGCAAGTGCTTCGTTGCAGGACAAAGTGGGTAATACTCCTTTACATCTCGCGGCACTGAAAAGTAATTTCCGAATTGCTACCATACTGGTTCGTGCTGGAGCATCTGTTAATGCTGCCAATGATGCACAGATTATTCCGTTACATACAGTAGTTCAAAAAGGTCTCGAGAAATTTGCTCTATATCTTCTTAATGCTGGAGCAGATGGAGATATATTAGACGCAGATGGACATAGTTCTCTGTATATTGCCTTGTATAACGATCACTATAA
>JAGLCZ010000376.1 GCA_023145975.1 Candidatus Hydrogenedentota bacterium
GAAATATCACCGTAGCTGACCGTGGCAGATCCATTTTTATGGATAGAAATATTGTAGATATCTGTGTTAACACTGATATGCTCATGGGGTATACCATAACCTTGTGATACACCAAAGAGCATGACAAATAATATTGTAAATGCTTTGTGTCTGAGATTGTGATGGAAATATCTATTTATGAAGATGGGAGTGTACATTTTTCTCATTGTACCGAAAGTTTACAGGGGAGGGGATAGGGAGAGTGTTAAGTCATGACTTGGTAAAATCCTCAGCATGCCGGCTGACATATCTGCGTAAACGTTTCATTGCATCACGCTCAATTTGACGGATTCGCTCCCGGGTCAAATCAAATTCCCGTCCAGCCTCCTCAAGCGTATGGGCGCATCCGTCTATTAGTCCATAGCGGTAACGCATAATCGATGATTCGCGTTCATTCAATATGCGCATTAATGCTTCCATTTCCTGGTCGCGTTCAAACTGGTTTACACCACGATCTTGGGAAACAGCATCATTGAGCGCAGAAGATTCGGTATACCCGTCACTATCCGTGCTTTGCAATGAATCAAAAGGAGAGGTGCTTTCAGCAAACATCTCTAACCGTTTTACATCTCTAAGTTTCATATCCATCGTTTTGGCAATCTCGTCCAGCGTAGCCTGTCGTCCCTCTCGAATATAAAATTCCTCGCAGACCCGTTTGTATTTGGAAAGGTTATCGGTAATATAAACAGGAATTCGAACGGTGCGCCCCTGATTGGAAAGTGAACGTGTAACAGCCTGTCGTATCCACCATGTTGCATAGGTCGAAAATTTACATCCCCTGTCTGGATCAAAGCGATCAACCGCCTTCATCAATCCAATATTGCCTTCTTCGATGAGATCCAGTAATGGAAGACTATAGTAAAGATACTTTTTCGCTATACTGACTACAAGACGTAAATTAGATACAATAAGTTTTCTACGGGCGTCACTTCCCAGAGTACCCTTATGTTTTGCCTGTTTTGCAAGCCTTATTTCTTCCGTTGCTGAAAGTAAAGGAACCTTTGATATCTCAGAAAGATACTTGCTTAGGCTTCTGTCTTTGGTATCAGCCATCACCCATCAACCTTATAGGTATTCTCATTGTAGTTATCAAACTATCCGAAGAGTTTTTATTTTCAACGATGCCATAGTAATTGTTTTATACACTAAAAAGGATTCAGTATCGGATCAAGTATGTAAACATAAAGTACGTAAGCTGATATCAACGCCAATGTTGCCGACCAAAGTACCACCAACCAAAGGGGGCGTTGTCCCCGTGACACATTTTCTTTTGTTTCCTTAACGTCGGGAACGAGATCCTTTTTCCCCTGTTCTTGTTGCTGGTCAGTAGAAGCATCATCCGGTGCTGTAATAGAACTTGCTTGCTTTTTTGCACCTTCTTCGCCAAGATCGACATCTGTTATTTTTTCATCATCATCGTCTTTTAAATTATCTGCCGGGATTTCTGCATTTTTTCCCGGTGGTGTACTTTCGGGTGGAACTGTCGTCTTAGGTTCTTGCTTTTTAGGTGTG
>JAGLCZ010000377.1 GCA_023145975.1 Candidatus Hydrogenedentota bacterium
TTCGTCGGCATATCGTTGGGGCAGGCATCCAGTTACATAGACGTGCCGGGGATTGTTTTCTTCTGTTTTACGGCGACACCATTCGAGGATAGTCTCGACAGACTCTTCTTTTGCATCGTGGATGAAAGCACAGGTATAAATAATGATGGCTTCCAATACAGGAAACTGTTGTGCATTTCGGTCAACCCCAAGTATCTGGACAGATCCAGGAAGGTACTTTGACAGCAATCCCGCCATACATTCTGCATCGGCGGTATTTTTATCACACCCAAGGATAACCACGCCAAGGGTTGCGCTTGGATTTTGTTTTAGAGCTTGCTTCATTTGATTACGTCCATGGGAAAAGGGAATGTTCTAACTGGATCTGAAATTTTAAAACGCAGTGCAGTATGCGTTATAGGCTTGGGATAAATCAAAGAAGTAACTGTCACTTTTGTGTTACTGTTCGTGATGAGATATATGCGTATTGATCCGATATATACTGATAATAATGATTGGGCTGGATCGGTTACGTATTACAGTGTGAAGCATGGTAGACTTACTGAATAGTTATAGAAGTATAATCCGGTTTGTATTTCTGTTACTGGAACAGGAGTGTGGTTGTAGTTTTTTTGGGCACTCTGTGCAGGGATTGTACATGGGTGATATTGTTTGCGAGTACGATAGTTTTGGGAAAAACAGCGAGTTTTGAAACGGTTTATTTCTGTGGAAATTCTAAAAAGGGCACGGCTACGATCCGTGCTGCGAGGAGTATGCAATGCGTACGGTTAATTCAACGAATGGTGGTGGTTTTGTGCGGAACGCTTTCTTGGCGTTTGGGATACAACTTGTAGCGGCATGGGTACTGGGAGCCCTGCTGTGTGTTAGTGCAAATGCACAGGATTTATTGGTGGATGCTGATACGAGCTTCCCGCCCGGAACATACGACTATGAGACGGTGACAGTTACCAACAATGCCACGCTGACCGTTGAAGGTGTGGTTATTATTAATGCCGCTACCGTTACAGTGGGTGTAGGTGCGTCAATCTCCGGTAATGGGGAAGGGTATTCTGCCGAAGCAGGCCCCGGTGCCGGTTTACATGATGCTGACCAGGGCAGTGGCGGTGGTCATGGCGGCGTTGGCGGCCCCACATCCAAGGTTGCAGGTTTTGGCGGTATTGTCAATGACAGCGGTTTGGTTCCTGTTGAAATGGGCAGCGGCGGCGGCGGTGCCAACGGCGGTACAGGCGGCGGTGCATTGACACTGAACGTTACCGGTACATTTACCAATAATGGTGTGGTCAGCGTAGATGGCGGGAATGCGCTGGGTACAGATGGCGGTGGTGCCGGGGGTTCCATTTATGTTGCAGCGGATACGCTTGAAGGTGATGGTGTACTACAATCCAACGGTGGAAATTCCGGTACTGTTGAAAATTGCGGCGGCGGTGCTGGTGGCCGTATTGCTGTATATTTTGTTACTAATAACTGGGTGGGTGCTGCTTCTGCAATCGGTGGTACCGGACGAAATCTGGGCTACCCGGGTGATACGGGTACCATAGCTTTTGTTGATATTACAGATCCCTTAAACGTTATTTTTAATGCAGGTGCTACCTGGCGTTTCGAAGAAGCGGATGCTGTCGATTATGACTTTTCAGTAATCAACCTTTTTAATTCCACGGTTGTTTTTGAGACCGATGTGGCTGTACCTGCGATGAATATCGGTGATGCATCGGTTACAGCACTCAGCGGTGTTACAGTAACGCCTGCCACGTTGACAGCGAATACAAATGCTGTTATGGATTTTGCGCCCGATGCCGTGCTTGCTGCCGATGATTTTGTTGTTGTCGGTGATTTTACCTGGCAGGGCGATTTGTCATTAGATGTTGTAAATTTATCCATAGCTGCGGCTTCAACACTCGCTGCAGACGGTAAAGGATACGCATTGGAAGAAGGTCCGGGCGCAGGTGTATATTCTACCGTGGGCAGCGGTGGC
>JAGLCZ010000378.1 GCA_023145975.1 Candidatus Hydrogenedentota bacterium
GATGACCCACTGATAGTGAAAAAAGCCCAGGAGATTGTGGGGGACGAAAAGAATCCTTTGCATATTGCAGAAAAACTATGTGGCTGGGTAAGTGCGAATATGCGCAATGTTTTTTCTGCACGTTTATCTAATTCACTTGAAGTGCTTAAAAGCATGGAAGGGGATTGTACAGAGCATACCGTATTGTTTGTTGGGCTTGCTCGTGCCGCCGGGTTGCCGGCAAAAATGTCAGCGGGATTGATTTATGTGAATAACGAGCAGCCCGGTTTCTATTTTCACCAATGGGCTTGCGTATGGCTGGGCGAATGGATCGATGTGGACCCGGCTTTCAATCAGGTTCCGATAGATGTTACTCACATCAAATTTGCCGAAGGGGATTTATTTCGACAAGCGAAAATCCTGCCGTTGATTGGGCGCATTCAAATTAAGGCTGTTGATGAGCGGTTGCTGAAAGAACCGCAGGAAACATCTTCAGACAAAACACCCGTATGACGCATTTATTCGGATGACACAAGCTAAGAAGCATAGATTATTTCGTTCGTTTGCGCGTTTCATCGTGCGTATGGTACAAGTATTTGCAATAGCACTCCTCCTTGTCTATTTATTGTTTATTTCTGGAACTATTGAACGACGTGTGATTCCTTTTTTTTCTGAGCAAGTATTGGGCGTGCGCGTAGACCTGCAGATAGAGGGATGGTATCCTTTATATGTACGGGGAATTCGTGTGTACGGGGAGGACAATACGGTTCCAGTGTTACAGATTGACGAACTAACGATTCGTTATCGGTATATTGCCTCAGAATTATTGCCTAGAATTGAATCTGTGGATATTTGGCGGCCGCAACTATATCTTGAGAGTAAAGATCCTGCGCGTTCCAATTATGAATTTCTAAAACCTTATTTCGGGAGTAATGATTCTGGCTCTGATATGTCACGGTGGTTACCGGAACGTATTGCAATCCATGAAATCAGTCTGCGAACGGATATGTCGGAGTGGTCGGCGACACTCTCCGGGCTAAGTTCGGTGGTACAAATAAAGAGTATGGACGCTATTACAGTGCATGTATTTGGTGATGCTGTACATACCGGTTATAAAAATGAGTCTGACTGCTTTGAACTTTCGTCTGACAAGGGCTGTGTTGATAGTACCTTCTCGATTTCTTCGGAAGTGTTTAAGGTGCAGGCAAAAGTTTTCCTGCCGAATTTCCTTGCCCTTGACGGGGATGCTTCCCTGGTTTTGCTGCCTGCGATGCAGTTGGAGGCTGCAATGAAGGAAGTGCGCTTGGATGCACCTCTTTTTGCCGATATAGCGACACTTTATATGCCCGTGAATATAAAGTATGATTCCGTTGTCATTGCTCCCCTGAAATTGAAGGGAGCGTGGGTAGACAGCAAGCCTGTTATTGCAGATGCACAATGTAATATGCGTATGGAGGGGCTTTTGCTGGGAGACGAAGCTGCTCCCTGGTATACCGGGGATTTTAATATCGAAATTCAAGGGGAACATGGTACGGATTCCAGGGCGGTTTGGAAAGCAATATTAAGTCAGGGTCAACTTATTTCAGGTACACTTGTGACCGATGACGGGGATATAAAAGTTACTGCGAATATTGAAGACTGGACAGACAGCACTATTGAAATGATCTGGCCGGCACCCTATGAAGTATGGAAAGTGTGGCTGCCGGAACTCCAACATATAATGGGGGGGGGAGAATGCCGTTTTTCAGGAGATAATATTTCTTTTAATGGGGATCTATCCTCCGTACTGCCTTCTGGAACTACAGCAAAAGTAACGGGGAGCGGCACCT
>JAGLCZ010000379.1 GCA_023145975.1 Candidatus Hydrogenedentota bacterium
ACAGATCAAAGAAAGAAGCTGCTGGTATATCCTGCAGTCCTGAAGGGTGCCCCCTAGGGGGCGGCGGGAAAAAAAGAAGAGGGAGCCCAATTTCTGATAAACTGAAAGTTGCAACTAATCAGGACAAAAAAAGGACTCCCATGACGAAAGAGTATAGCATCCACCACGTTTCAGGTCAGCACCTTACTTTCAAAGACAGGGAGGCGATTGCTTTGATTTACAACAGGAACCTGTTAAAGCCCAGACGTGAAAAACTTTCTCTAAGGGCCATGGCCCAGGTGGCGGGGTTACCTTACAGCACTTTCCACCGAGAGATCAAACGGGGCATGGTGACGCAACCAATGATACGCAGTGACAAGGAGGTCTATGAATATTCGGAGTATGTCGCTCACGACATTATCTGCAAAGGAATGATGAATAAAGGATGTGCCATGCGTCTTACAAACAGAACAGCAGCTCTTATCGCTAAACAAATCAAGAAAGAGGGGAAGTCTCCGGCGCATGCTTTGCGAGACCTGAAGCGTGAAGGGCATACCGACTTGCCCTGTTTAAGCACTGTCTATAACCATATAGAGCATGGGGACATGGGGGTACTGCATGGAGAAACCCCTTATCACCCGAAGGACAGGCGAAAGCGCAGGCAGCCGGTCCACAGGGCTCTTAAGATGCCCGGTAATCTTTCGATAGAAAAACGACCGGATATCTCCAAACGGGATATCCCCGGCCACTGGGAAATGGATACGGTAGTCTCCTGCACCAATGGCAGAGGAGGTCTTCTGGTGCTTATCGAACGCAAAACCCGCTTTTACATTATCTTGAAAATCAAACACATAACACAGCATAATGTACTTAAAGCTCTTCGCTGGATCATCAGGAACGGGCAGATGAAAACCGTTAAATCCATTACCACCGATAATGGATGTGAGTTCCTTAACCAGGACCAGATCAAAAGCCTTTTCGTAGCAATCAACAAAGAACTGAAAATCTATTATACGCATGCTTATGCCGCATGGGAAAAGGGTTCAGTTGAAAATGCAAACCGGCACATCCGCCGATTCTACCCCAAAGGCACAGACTTCAGTCGTGTTACCGCAGGGCAGATAAAAAAGCTCCAGAACTTCATCAACTCAATACCGAGAAATACACTGAAAGGACTCGATGCCAATGAAGCCTATCTCAAAGTCGCCTAACTCACTGACCCATTTGACTTGCAATTCACCCTCCTTCCTGTACTCGTTAAACAGTTGTTGTGCAACTGAAATCAGAGTCGGGCAGAGTATTTCTTTCGTAGGTTTGACGCGTATGCGCAGGCGCGGGATGGATTATTGCAACATAATTACAGGTGCGCCCTCGCACGCGTTGCCTCAAAATAGATGCACA
>JAGLCZ010000038.1 GCA_023145975.1 Candidatus Hydrogenedentota bacterium
GGACATGCGCCTACAGGGGTTGCATGGACAGCTCCAGAAGACGTTAGTATTGATATTTCGTTGGATGCATGGAAACTAAGAAATAATGCAAATACTTATATTACGGTCTGGGTCAATGGGGAAAAGCGTATTGATAAGGCGTTGATCCCGATACAAAGTGAAACCTGTAACTCGGAGATTCCTTATACGTTGGCGCAAATGCTGGAGGAAGGGGGAAGCGGGGACAGTCTTCAGAAAATTTCTCTCAAACAAGGTGAGCAGGTTATTGTCGAGATTGGAGGCAACGATTATGCCGGTATTGATCTGTCTATCAAGAGTGACCGACAGCTATGGGAATTGGATCAGGACTTCAGTTATGAGCATAATGCCAATGATTCCTGGTCTTATGGTCAGGTTACTATCGGAACCGATTCTAAACCCGAGATGGTTTTTTTTGATACGGTTATTTCAGAGTTTAATCCTGACGGAAAGGCACAGTTTGGTGTGGGGCAGCCTGCATGGATAAGCAAAGAACTCCCGGCGCACCTGTCCATGATCAAAAGCCTTGGGCGTACCCCTTCTTCTCAAGAGCTTCGCCATGTATCCGGCACAATGGTTTATACCGAAGCCCTCATTGAGGATCGGTGGGTGGGACGACACTGGTCGTCCGACGGCACTTTCAAAATCGGATACGAAGGATTTTTACAGAACGCCTTTGTTATCGAAATTGATCATCAACGGCTTGAGGCGGGCTGGCGGATGGTCAGTACGGAAGAAAGCGAGGATGCAGGCAAAGATACACGTCATACAGTCATTAATCTCTCCCACAAGGGGATAGATATAGATGTGGCGATTCATAGTTATTTGGATGGAACACAAATTATTACACGATGGCTTGAGATTACCAATACCGGTGATCAGGCGGTGGCATTGACGGATCTTGCTCCCTGGGCGGGGCGTCTGGTTACCCACCAAAACTTCTGGGCAACTCCAAATCCGCCCAAACGCTATGAGTATCCCTTTGCCTTAGGGTATTTCTCTGAATCGGATCATTCCTGGGAAGGGCGTTTCAAATGGCACACTTTTCAGGAAGCAGAAGTCCTGAAAATTGGTTGCCACAAAGGTCAATGCTACGATGATCCGTTTTTTATCATTCGCAGCGAAGGAACAGGACAACATCTCATCGCCCATCTTGAATGGTCTGCCAATTGGGATCTGAACGCGGAATATCACGATGATGGTGCGGATACGTTGGTATTCAGAATTGGTCCCTGGGCTTCGGAAGCGTTGCGCGTCATCGCCCCCAACGAAACGGTTAAAACTCCTGCGGTTCATTTCGGGTTGTTGGCAGAAGACCTTGATACTACCGTTCAGGCGATGCACGAGCATATTCGCCGTTCTGTGTTTCCAAAACGTGATGCTGCACGCGCAAACCTGATTCAGTATGCCCTGCCCGGTGATCAGGGATATCTCTCGCAAAACTTCGGCGATTCGAGCGGCTATACGGTGGAGAGTATCCGAAAAAACATAGATATTGCCGCTGCTATCGGCGCGGAACTATTCATTATGGATGCGGGGTGGTGGGATATCCAGGGGGATTGGGAACCCTCTGTATCACGGTTTCCTGACGGTCTTAAACCCTTGTCTGACTATGCCCGTGAAAATAATATGCTCTTTGGGCTGTACGGTGAGATAGAAAAATCCTCTTCTGCCAGTCGTGTGGGACGCGAACATCCCGAGTGGATCGAATGGTACGAACCCTTCCCCGTGTTGAACCTGGCAGATCCTCAGGCGGCCGCACACATGGAGAAGGAACTGACGCATATTATTGAAGACTTCGGATTGGATTTATTCCGTCTCGATTTTAATACCCCTTCTTTTGAAGTTAAGGAAGGAAAAAGTTTCTTGCGTCAGGGCATCGAAGAAAATAACTTCTGGCGGTATTATGACTCCTTTGCCGATATTTTTCAGCGTATTCATGAAAAATACCCGAACCTGATTCTTCAACAGGCGGCGTGCGGCGGTGGACGCAATGACTTGGCAACCGTACGTCGGTTTCATGAGAACTACCTTACAGATGGTAGTCGTTTGCCTTTTGAAACTCAGAATTATGCCGGGCAAAGTATGGCAATCCCCCCGGAGAATTTCATCATTGCCCACGGGGCAGACGGGGGCGGGCCTACGGGACATGCTGAAAACTTTGAAACCAATTTGCGCACGGTTTTTACTCTTTCTACACCCTGGATTTTCGCGGGAACCGTTGCACCTGATTTAGATAGTATCAGTCCCCATCGTTTGGAACGCTATCGACATTACGTTGCGCTTTATAAAGAATTTATCCGACCCATCCTCCCGACTTCCAGGGTTTACCACCACGCACCGATTTCTGCACGCGGCGGTGTGGAGTCCAATGGATTTTTTGCCATGGAATTCTTTGCGCCGGATCGCTCCCGGGGGTGGGCAACCCTGGTGCGTATTGGTCCCTCGGACACCGATGTATACGTTTTCAAGCCGAGAGGGCTGGATCGGGGGAAAACCTATAAAGTTACTTTTGACGGCACTTCGGAAACCGTATTTGTTGATGGGCTGTCTCTTGTAAGAGACGGGCTGCCCATACGACTCGAAATTCTTGCTTCTTCAGAACTGCTCCTCTTCGAAATGCAGGAGTAACGATAAATATTGGGGAAATACATTTATTGCATATCATATTCCGTTAACACTTCATAGGAGAAAATAAGATGATGAATTTAAGATATTCGCGTTACTATGGCATGATGACGATGTTGCTTCTTGTTGTGTTCTTTTGTATGTTTGCAGATGGCGCATCCCTTAAAATGCCGTCCATATTTTCTGATCATGCAGTGCTGCAGCAGAACGCTGTGGTGCCGGTTTGGGGATGGGGGAGTACCGGTGCAGAAGTAACGGTTTCTATTGCAGGTCAGGTTAAGGCGGGACGTATTGGTGATGGCGGAAAATGGCGGGTGGATTTAGAGGCTATGACGGCGGGTGGACCTTATGAGCTGGTTATTGAATCGGACGGGGAAGCGATTGTATTGTCAGATCTGTTAATTGGTGAGGTATGGCTGGGATCGGGACAGTCGAACATGCAATGGACCATCAAGAACACGGAGGAGTACGAGGAAGAACTAAAACAGTGCGAAAATGATTCTATACGTTTTGCCATGATATACCGGGAACACAGTGCCGAAGAGATTGATGAGTTTAGTAATCTGACACCATGGGCTTCCTGTACAGCGGAAACGTTGGGAGGGTGTTATGACGGTGCGGGATTTTCCGCAGTTTCCTATTATTTCGCCAAGTATCTTCAGGAAGAGCTCGGAGTACCTGTGGGCATTATCAATACGAGTTGGGGTGGTACGCGCATTGAGCCGTGGACGCCTCCCGAGGGTTTTGAGCAGGTGTCTTCCCTGGCGGATATTGCTGCAACGGTACGCATGAATACACCGGACAGCACAGAATATCAATCCGTGCTGCGCGATACCATTGCTGAAGCAGAAGCATGGCTGCCGGCGGCAA
>JAGLCZ010000380.1 GCA_023145975.1 Candidatus Hydrogenedentota bacterium
CATTCTCTGTAACAATGGCATTATGCCGAAAACCATGCTTCGCCCGCTTGTGCCAACGTATTTCCCCGGTATACCGATCCATAACCACAAGGCATTGGCTGGACGTAGCATTATAACTACCCGGTGCACCTGGAGGCTGCTCATCAAATATTTGCGGTCCTGCACCAAGAATCAGCATGTCATCCCATAGCCCAATATAGCTCCAGGACAACGCAGCAATTCCCGCGTCTGCAAGCCCCAACTCAGACGCATTAAGTGTATACACTGCCAATTGGGCACCCGTAGCAGGATCCAAATGAAGAATAGTATCGTTATAGGCAATGTACTCGCCGTCTGCTGCGGAAACATAACGACTTCCATAAAAAGCAGCACCCGGTTGATGTGCCAAATATTTTCCAGGTCTATCAGGAAGCGTCTGATAAGGCTCACCAATCCCGGAAAATTCTTTATACCATAATGTACGCCCGGTATAAACATCACGTGCGCTAATACCGTTAACCCCAAGAATAAATAAGCGCCCATTACATACTTGCGGTACAGGACCATATCCGTGTCGCGGCAGCACATTCTCGTTTGTGGGACCACCAAACCATAGAACGCCCAAGGGCATCTTCACCAAGTCATCATCAGACATCACAGTATTCGCTGAAGAAGCATGTTCATGCGTCCACTGTCCTGCACCCGGTAACGCGCCTTTCTTAGTCAAAACAGTTATATTATCAACACGTTCAATGGACGCATTACTCAGATTAACCTGTTTCACCAATTCCGAAAAACGTGCATGTACCGTTTCTGCAATCGGAAGACAGGCAGAACCACCATAGGGACGCAAAGAATGAAAGAGTTTCTTTGCGAACACCCCTTCATGGGATATGCCCGCAGCATCGATATCACCAACAACAATGAGAGAAGAAATATAGGGGGGCAGTTGCATCGCTGCTGCCGTTCCGGTCATCACAGAAACTCGTCGCCCATACAACCCGGCATCAGCAAGTAGCCGTCGCACTTCCGCAATTTTTTTTTCATCCGGATCTATGGCTAGAATATGAAGATTCGAAGTTTCAAGAAGGGCATATAACAAACCCGCATCGCCCAATCCCCAAACCTGAGCATAGCCTTCTGTCGCATCCGTATCATGTAGAATTGAGGCTATCTGCTTACGCTGTTCTGTGGTCGGCTCCGGCAATGGGATTGCATTAAAAATATATTCCTGCTCCGTTACCGCCTTCTCTCCAAAACAGTAGATACGTCCTGATTCCGTAACCACAGTCAATTGGGAATTGGCAGCTAACAT
>JAGLCZ010000381.1 GCA_023145975.1 Candidatus Hydrogenedentota bacterium
TCGTCGGAGTCAGTTACATCCAGTTCCAGGGGACGGGGTTTCAGGACGGTGGGCTTGTTGCAACAATGCATGATACCACGCAGTTCCCGCCGCAGTTCCTCCAGGGCTTCCACGGTTACTTCCTGCCAGAATGCACTACTTTTAACCTTGTTAATCCAGGATATCTTTGCAGCGACCTGATTCAGGTTGATGGGAAGACGTTCCACCCATTCGCCCAGTTCGTCTTTCAGATCGTCAAACTGGGCAGCCCCTTCAAGCCGGAATTTCTGCATACGCCCAATAAGCAAGTCGAAACGATAGGCATCCTCATGACCTTCAATAGCACGCCACTGCATAAGCGGCGCGATTTCCATACGCAGCTGCCCGATGACAGCAGCATTGAACTGCTTGATGGCACCAGGCTGCTGGACTGTTTTCACCTGCCGCCATTTTTCACGGACAGCAATGGTCCGGTCGTCGAGGGCACGCACATCCTTCATCAACAGCTCCACGGCAATTTTCAGGGCTTCGGGATACTGAGCTTTGAGAGCGGCCTCGCCCAGGGCAATGCGTATTTCGAAAACCTTCTGCAGCAGTGATTTCTGCGGCGAAGGTTCACATTCGGGGGGATTTTCTCCGAAGTATTCAAAATTGCCCCAATGATCAAAAATCTGAAAATACCCTTTGTCTTTACCAGGACCAAATAAATTCAGACACAGGCGGGTACCCCGCCCAATCATCTGCCAAAACTTCACATAGGACTTCACCGGCTTGGCAAAAACCAGATTGACCACTTCAGGCACATCAATACCCGTATCAAGCATATCTACAGAAATGGCAATATGCAGATTCTTATCCGGGTTTTTAAAGTCATCTATCAGCTGTTCAGCACGATCAACATAGTGATCTATAACGGCACAAAACTCCTGACGCGGTTTCATATACTGGGGATACATTTCTTCAAAGAGCCGCTGTAATTGGATGGCATGCCGATGGTTTCTTGCAAAAAGAATGGTCTTTCCAATGTGGGTATTATCGGCAATACGTACTCCATTTTCCATAAGATTACGCAGAATTTTGCGATCCGTATCTTTTAAAAATACCTCCCTGCTGACCTGTTCCCGTGTAAAATCAATTGATTCAGCATCTTCCACCTGTTCGTCCAGCTGCTGTTGCTGTTCCTTTGTTAGGTCGGTATAGCAGATGCCGTCTCTGAGGAACTTGGTGGTGTGTTTGGTTACTTGGAAAGGTACGAGATAAGGCGGTATATCCTTGATGGCGTTCTCGTAGGAATAGTGGGCTGTCGGGTCATCATCTTCGCAATCGAAGATAAGAAAAGTATTACGGTTAATCTTATGCACAGGCGTTGCAGTAAGACCTACCTGCATGGCATCGAAGTAAACGAACAAGTCCCTATAACGATTGTAAATGCTGCGATGAGACTCGTCGGCAATCACCAGATCGAAGAAGCCTGAATCGAAGTTCTGGAAACATTTCATCATGGCGGGATAGGTCGCCAGGTAGACGGTTTTATTGCGCTCCTCATTGGTCTTGCTGGTGACATAGGTACGCGGTTCTGCGTCAAGAAACTGAGCATAGGCATTATGCGCCTGTTTACGCAGTTCCCGCCGGTCGCACAGGAATAGAATACGTTTTGCCCAGTGTGCGTTTATCAACAATTCGCTGAGGGCAATGGCGACACGTGTTTTTCCCGTCCCTGTAGCCAATACCAACAAAGACTTGCGGCGTTTGCTATCGAAACGTTCGCATACCCGCTTAATGGCTTCGAACTGATAAAGCCTATTGACAATATCTTTATTTGGGATCAACACCGCTAATCGGGGTTGTCGCTGGGTAGTCTGCCACCGGCAGTAGCGCAGGCTGTCCTTGCTGTAGAATCCATATAGCCTGCGGGGTACTTCCCCCTTGGCATCATCCCAAATAAAAATATCATAGCCGTTGGTGTAAAAAATAATGGGCCGCTGTCCGTATTTCTTTTCAAGACCGTCCGCATATATCTTTGCCTGGGCACGTCCTTTTTCTGCGTCATAAACAGTTTTCTTTGCCTCTATAACCGCCAGGGGACTGCCGTTGTCATCGTAGAGTACATAGTCGGCATAACCGATGCCGGAGTCGGTGGGCTGGTCCGGAACTTCCACTTCCTTGCCCACTTCGGATGTGGATTCCTCCCCGGCGGCAAGATTCCAGCCAGCCTGCACGATCATCTGGTCAATAAGCAGTTTCCGGGTTTTCGCCTCATCAAACTGAAGCACATTGACTGCACTCTTGGTTTGGGCAAGAATGTGTTTCTCTTCTTCACTGGTCTTTTCCGCAGCGGCAGCCTTGGCACGGGTCTCTTCGAGTTCCTGGAGGAGACGCTGCATCCGGGCTTCCTGGTCTGCAAGTCGTTGCAGGGCCTGTTTCTTTTCCCGCTTGATTTTTCCTTTGGAATCACTTTCCTCCGGTTGTGGATCGGAAAACTCAAGTCCTTCCATATCGTTCCGGGCATAAAGGGTCAGGGAAAACCAGCGGGACAGGTCGAAGGCCTCCCGTAAAATCCAAAGCGCTTTCTCCGTGTTCACGGGACCGGTGGAATGGACAGCCCGGTTCCCCTGGATGCGTACAGCATGCAGTTTATTAAGAACAACATTGGGCACACTGTTCAAAAAGGTGTCATTCTTCAGGAAGTCCAGGAAATTAGCCCGGGGTTCACGGGGAATCTGGTAATGCTGAAAAAAGGAGGCGACAAGATTCTCGCCGAACTGCCGCAATTTAATCAGAGTACCCGCCGGATCCGAATAGGCATAGTGTTCTGCAAAGCCGCCCAGGTCAGCAAGTTCTGGATTCGTATCTCGCAGAAATTCAACGTTACATGATTTCATAATATCGGTACTTCCATTTTTCATACAGACATAAAAGCAATCTTCATGCCAACTTGTTTTAGTGTTCGGAATCAAGCACTATTAACCACCCGTAATTCCATAACGCTGCAGCCAGTTTGTCAGGGTTTGATAACTCGGTAAACCCAGCAGGGTAGCAGCTTTTGTCTTGTTTCCATGGGATTCTTCCAGGGCACGCAGCAGATAATGATGGGCCAGTTCTGTCATAAGCCCTTGTAAATCAAAGCCCTCCTCCATAGAACGTCCCAGCATATCCCTGCTGGTTTTTCGGGGCATAGGCAGTATCGCTTCCCGGATATCCTGTATTTCGATGGTAGTACCTACAGACCAAACGGCAACACGCTGCAGTACATTATGCAGTTCCCGTATGTTTCCCGGCCACACATGGGAGATAAGAAGTTTTCTTGCGGAAACAGAAAGTTTCTTATGTTCGAACCCGGGCTGCATGGTGCTTTCCTCGTTGATTTGCTTCAACAGATAATCAACCAGGATCGTTATGTCTCCTTCCCGCTCGCGTAACGGCGGTATATGCAGTACTGCCACAGCAATACGATGGAACAGGTCCTCCCGGAATCGACTTTCTGCAACTTCCTGCATCAGATTTCGGTTTGTGGCTGCAATAACACGGAAATTTACTTTTCGCGATTTGGTTGCACCGACCCGGATTACCTGTTGTTCCTGGAGCACACGGAGCAGTTTTACCTGGGCGACCCGGGGTAATTCCCCGATTTCATCAAGAAACAGGGTACCGCCCGAGGCTTCTTCAATATACCCTTTTTTTTCCGATACAGCCCCTGTAAA
>JAGLCZ010000382.1 GCA_023145975.1 Candidatus Hydrogenedentota bacterium
CTGCCAGGGACCGCAACCATACAACTTGAATTTTCCTGTTTGAGGATCTATCAGTAAGGCAGGACGTTCAAACCCCGGGATAGGGATATCTTTACGCACTATGGCGTGTATTTTTTTGAAATGAACGCCATCCTCGCTGCGTAATATCCTGATTTCATAACCACGCAGGCCGCGCGGAAGTTCTGCGCTGCGCATGCGACACGCCATCCAAAAGATGCCATCGCTATCGCGCACCACCGATGGTGCCCCTGCCCACCACTCAGGCGCAATAGTATCCGGACGCAACACAACATCATACGTTGTAAATTTCTGGGGTATGCCTCCGTAGATTTCCTGCACAGCTGGCTGCGCACCCTGCCAATCGGCGGGCAATCCAGAGGATGTCATTGTATTAGACCTTCTGCAAACATACACTTACCCTTCTGTCTGCAATATTTCGGCAATATCAAAACAAAAAACAGCCTAACAACAATCCCTTATTCACTTCCCCAAAAGCAAGCACGCTTTCCCCGTATACCAGAGATTCTGCAATCTTAATTGCTACATGTTCCCTTTGGTGAAATACTTCACTATAGTATCATCAATCTCACCTGGAGCTGCGGCTGCCACGTCAACATGTAAATTCGTCGCAAGTTCTATGTTTTCTATACCGATAAGATCAAGCGGATTTGCCATTGCCACAAGGAGGTCGCCTCCATCAAGAACCAGCGGCACACAACGATGATTTTTTATGAGATGGATAGGCACCAGATTTATAACGCCCGGCTGCAATTCCTTTTCCAGGTTATCAATGAAACGCACTCCCATCTGCGCCGCCAAAGCTGCTGCAATAACCTCTTCCGTTGCATAGCCGCGTTCTACCACAACATCCCCTAGTTTTTTCTTGGTGTCGGCAGCTTGAAATCCAATAACTTCCTCTAGCTGCTTTTCAGTTAAAACACCGGCTTCTACAAGAATGGCACCCATCTGCTTATGTCCCCCACGCCGTCCCTTAATCTTTTTTGCAGCAGCAATCACACGTTTCTTTGCTTCTCCTGCTCCTGCTCCTGCTCCTGATTCAGCTGGGGCAACTTCCGAGACAAGCGCAGGTTGTTCCTCTGCTACAACAGGCGCAGCATTTTGCTGTGCTTTAAGACGCAAAATTGCCTCACGCTCTCCCTGCAATTCAGCTTCAAGCCGCACCATTTTTCCCTGTAATGCTTCCAGTTCAGCATGCTCGGAACGCATTCCGTCAATTTCGCCCAACAGCATCTTCACTTCCACTTCAAGTTTTGCACGACCTTCTTCTGTAACGCGCAATGCACCTTCAATGGATTTTAATTTCTTTGTTTTTTCATCCAAGTCACTCTGCAAATCCCCGACGGCATTATCCGTCTGTGACTTATCTAACTGCTCACGTAAAGCAACGAGATCATCCTTGCCTTTTTGAATATCTTTCTCTAATTTCCCTATTGAAAGATCACGTTGGCGCACCTCATCCTTCAAAAGTACTGCCGTCTCCTGCTCACTCTGTAAGTTGCCGTCCTTTTTCTCCGCCTCAGCAACGAGAGTATCTATCTCTTCCCGGGCAACAGCAAGCTTCTTCTCCACTTCCCGGGTCGCCCCTTCAGCAGCATTGCCCTGCTGGTCGCTTTCTTGAATCTGTCCGCGCAAGGACTCAATTTGTGCATCACGCTCCTGAACCTGCCCCTCCAATCCCTTCGCCTTGGCTTCACGTTCCTGCACCGTATTTTCAAGTGCTGAAACCTGCTCATTATACTCGGTCAATTTAGCATCAAGACCTGTATGATCGGCTTCACGCTTGCGCAACTTCTTAACTGTGGCTTTGTGTTCAGCGATAAGAGCATCGCGCTTGGCAAGCTCTTCCGTAAGCCCTTCCAGTTCGGCAATACGTACATCTTTATCAGCCGCATCCGCAACTTGTGCTTCCAGTTCGGAAACCCGCTGCTCATATTGCGATATGCTTTCCTGCAGCGCCTCCTGCTCAGGGAACGCCTGAGATGCCACTGCCTGCCCACCTCCACGGTAGTGAGATTTCTCCAGCGTTGAACGTACTACTGACAAACGGTTTTCAAGATTCCCCACCGAACCCGAATGCATCTGATCGAGATCATCAAGCAATCCGTTCAGTCGCGCTATTGCGCTTTGCGCTTCCGAATGCATATATCGTCCTTTTTATTTTTGAAAACATATTTGCAAGGATAGTATCTATCCTCTATTCACAATTATATAATGTTTCTACACTATACGCAAATATTATCTGCCAACTTTCATTTTGTTACTTTTTTGATTTGGATGGACGGGAGTGAATTCCCATGCCGAAATAGTCTTCTGCTGCTTCAAGCATGACTTCCGACAGTGTGGGATGAGTGTGTATGGTGTTCACAATTTCTTCAACCGTTGCCTCCATACTCATAGCAAGTGCCGCTGTAGCAATCATCTCTCCCGCTTCAGGTCCGAGTATATGTACACCGATTATTTCGTCCGTGGCGGCATCTCCGATAATCTTTATCATGCCATCTGTATTTCCACGTGTATGGGCACGCCCATTTCCGGCAAACATAAAGCGTCCTGTTTTAACGGTATAGCCCTTTTCCTTTGCCTCTTTTTCGGTCAGCCCAACACTGGCAAGTTCCGGCGAAGTGAAATTGCAGGCAGGCAGCACACGATAATCCATGACCCTGGAACCACCTGTGCAATTCGTAGCGGCAACAATTCCCTCGCTCGAAGCACCGTGGGCAAGCCAGGTACGATCTATAACATCGCCGATAGCGTAAATACCGGGTACCCCCGTTTCCATGCGGTCGTTAACAATAATCCCGCCCCGCTTACCAAGTTTTATCCCAAGTTTCGGATTGGCGGCAAGCCATTCGGAGTTACACTGCAGACCAATAGCAACCAATACAATATCCGCTTCGACGGTGCCCGCGCCTGCACCTTCAAGATGCAGCCGCGCACTTTTCTTTGTGCGTTCGAGTTTGGCTACCTTCGTATTGGTGCGCACATCAATACCACTTTTCTTAAATATACGTGCAAGCTGCTTCGCCGGCTCTTCATCTGCCCGGGGCAAAACAGTAGGCATCATTTCGACCAGGGTAACCTTTGCGCCGAAAGCATTCCAAATACAGGCGAACTCGGCACCCAAAGCACCTGCACCTATAACAGCGACACGCTTAGGTACATGGTCCATCTGCAACGCTTCCGTACTGCCAATCACTACTTTCCCGTCAAACTCGAGACCCGGCAATACTGCAGGACGTCCGCCCGTAGCAATAATGGTATTTTTGGTGCGTAACTCTTCCTTGTCCACCTGCACAACTCCGGCAGCAGGAATAACCGCTTCCCCGAAATAGGTGTCAATACCATTGGCCTTAAACAAGGCTGCAATACCGCCCGTGTTCGTATTAACCACCTTCTCTTTACGCTTAAGCAGTTTCTTGATGTCCAGTTTGACATCCTTCACCAACAAACCAAACTCTTCGGCATGTTGTATTTCGTGATACA
>JAGLCZ010000383.1 GCA_023145975.1 Candidatus Hydrogenedentota bacterium
ATTGTTAATAGTATTAAGCTGAATCTTTCCGATGCTCGGGCAGCAGAGATTGCAGCGATGTGCGGTGCAGACAGTGTGTGGCTTGATTTGGAGCATGTGCCGAATACGCTGCAGGATATTGAAAATCAGATACGTGCCGCAAAGATTTATGATTGCGATGCCATGGTACGTGTGAAACGGGGCAGTTACAGCGATCTTATATGTCCTCTGGAGATGGATGCCGCCGGAATTATGGTTCCTCATGTAATGAGTGGGGAGGAGGCAAAAGAAATTGCCTGGCGTACACGCTTTCAACCTATCGGACGACGACCCATGGATGGCGGTAACGCAGACGGGGCGTATTGCGGTATTCCTGTGAAAGACTATATGGAACAGGCCAATCGGGAACGTTTTGTAGTTTTGCAAATTGAAGATCCGGAGGCACTGGACGAGTTGGATAAAATGGCACAGGTGGATGGAATCGATATGCTTTTCTTTGGTCCCGGTGATTTCAGCCATGCAATTGGTGTTGCAGGTCAGATTGATCATCCTGAAGTACAGGCGGCGTATAAGCAGGTCGCAGATGCCTGTAAACGACACGGGAAATTTTCGGGTACGGCAGCGCCATGGACACAACTGGAAAAGTATGCGGCAATGGGTTTTCAGTTTATCGGCGGTGGTGCGGATGTGTTGGCATTAACAGATGAATTTAAAAAAATTGTGGAAGCCTATCGGGCATTGGATTAAAAGGAAGGGAATAACATGGGTGTACTTGACAGTTTTTCGTTAGCGGGAAAAACAGCATTGGTTACGGGCGGGGCAGGAGTTGTCGGGCAGCAATTGGTGCGTGCCATCGCGGAAGCAGGCGCTGCTACCTTTGTTGCCTCTCGAAATCTTGATTCGCTGAAGGCATTGCAGGAGACCTTTAATGCGGACGGGCTCTCGATTATTCCTCTGCAATACGATCAGTCTGAGGAAGATTCTATCTTCGTTTTACGCGATGCTATCCTCGCTGAAACGGGGCGCATAGATGTGCTGATCAACAACAGCGTTTCACGACCGATGAAAAAAGCCTATCAGGATGATGCCGCCGCTTTTGAAGCAAGTATGCAGGTGAATGCAACGGGATTATTTATGATTACACGCGCAATGGGCGATGTAATGGCAGCGCAGGGGAACGGCTCTATTGTGAATATCGCTTCGATCCAGGGCGTTATCGCACCGGATCCCACCATCTATGAAGGCACCGACATGAGCGGCTGGTATCCGGATTATTATTTTCATAAAGGGGGGATGATTAATTTCACGCGATTTATTGCCAGTTATTACGGGGCAAAAGGGGTGCGGTGCAACTGCATGTCCCCTGGCGGAGTACAGACGGAAAGTCATCCTGAGATATTTCTGAAACACTATAGCGATCGGACTTTTTTGGGACGATTAATTAATCAAACCGATCTAATGGGGGCGGCTGTTTTTCTGGCCAGCGATGCTTCCGTTTATGTTACAGGTGTGAACCTAATGATTGATGGCGGCTATACTGCAAAATAGGAACTAAAACTAATGCGTTTCTCCTCTCTTGTCTTTACTGCATTGTTGACCCTTCTATTCCTAATGTCTCCTGCGTACAGCGAAAAGGTTGTTGTTACAGATGAACTCCGTACGCATTGTGTGGAGATATTGCGTACAACGATGGACGAGGAGGAAGAATGGGTAAAGGTACATGCTGCAGAACATTTACTGACGTTACGATATCCAAAAGGCATTGTGGAAGAATTCAAAAAAGAACTTGATCTATATGAAAATACACCAAAGTACCGCATTGGTATCTGGCGTACACTTGCCAAGGCTGCGAAGAACGAAACAGAACGGGCAGTATGGACCCACAAAATTTTTGCTGCTTTTAGCGATTTGGACGGCGAGGATCGTTTGCATGCTGCAGAGACCCTGGCGAAAATTTATTATGTCGCCAAAGATACAGAAATCCCTCTGATGAAACAGGAAGCAGAATCCGAAGATACCGTGTTTGCTGCTTTCGTGCAGTGTATGCTGGTACATGCGGGGGAAAGAAAGTATGAATCCAAACTGGCAGCCTTGTTGAGTGCGGAGGAGGTTCGTACCCGACAGTGTGCTGCGTATGCAATGCGGTTTATTGACAGCGTCTCTCCTGCAACCTATCAGACATTACTTGAAGCAGCGGAAAAAGAAAAGGCGGGTACACTCGCAAAACCCTATTTAAACGGGGCAGC
>JAGLCZ010000384.1 GCA_023145975.1 Candidatus Hydrogenedentota bacterium
TGTAAAGACTATCCCGTAACGCTATTGGTACAAAAAGAAAACTGCGGCCCCGCCCGTTGTCGTAATCTGGGCGCAGCCGCAGCCGCAGGGGATGTATTACTTTTTCTCGACGCTGACATTTACTTTTCCCCCGACCTGCTTCCCCGGATGATTGCACTATTAGAATCCAATGAGCACTTTGCAGGCGTACTTTCTCTAACTTCCCCTGATCCGCTTAATATAGGGTTTGCCGCACGATTTGTGGCACTGCAGGATTATCTTCGCTATGCCGCTCTCTATGATGACGGTCATCGCAGCTGGTCTTATATTACCACCCGCTTTGGTTTGTTGAAGCGTGCCGTTTTTGAAGAGACAGGCGGTTTCAACGAAAACCTTCGGCGTGCTGCCTATGAAGATCTGGAATTTTGTGCGCGTCTGGATGAACGCCATCAACTTGCGTTGGACAAAGATTTC
The DNA here is from genome assembly GCA_023145975.1 of Candidatus Hydrogenedentota bacterium. Taxonomy (GTDB): domain Bacteria; phylum Hydrogenedentota; class Hydrogenedentia; order Hydrogenedentales; family CAITNO01; genus SLFT01. The sequence continues at coordinate 454 of JAGLCZ010000384.1, forward strand.
CTGATACGCCATTACTTTCCGTCAACGCTGTGGAAAATGATGAAACGTCTCCACATCAACGCCCGCGGTATCCTGTCTTTTTCCCAAGCCATGCGTCGAAAAGTAAGTGCCCCTTTTATTCGGGACCGCAATGCCCGTGTATTGCTTGGTATCTCCTGGATATGCGTTGCCGGCGGTCTTTTTTTTCGACCGCTCTGGATGATGGCACTATTCTTCCAACTGGGTGCCGCTCAGCAGATTGGGTGGCTGCCCCGGGGTTTCTATCGGGAAGAAGGACTGCTGTTCGCCCTAAAAGGATGGGTAACCTATAATATGACGCTGCTGCCTTTCGCCACAGGTGTGCTGTGCGGACTGCTTAACGGAATACGAAACACCAATCGTAAAAAAGGGTAAGAAATAAAAACCATCGGGAAATTTTGATTTGGCAGGCAGCTAATCCGCAGCTCTACCAATACAATATGACGCAAAATCCGGATGGATTCTGCGTCATACTGGTCTTATATCTTTTTGTCCGGTCACTAAAAAATCAGGCTCAACGTAACCAGGGAATGTCTTCTGCGTCGGGAACTGCATTTTCAAGTAAAATCCAAAGCCCGAAAGCGGTGGTGTGCCCTTGCCGGATAACCCGACTGCCTGCCCCGCCCTTACGATCCCAAGCGCCATCTTCCAATTGTGCCGCTGCCACCGTATCCACCCATTTTTGCGGGATACGATCGGCATATCCGAGATAATACAGCATTGCCATGGCTTCCATTGCCAAGTCATTTTTCAGCCCCTGGTCTTCCGCAATGGCAACCAGTTGCTCGGCAAATCCGTCTGCCACAGCGGCAAGTTGTCCGAAAGCTTCTGCACATCCCAGTTCATTAAGCCACTGGTATGCCAATATCATATGGGTAATAACATATCCGCCATAAGAACCGGGTTTCCCCTTGAATTCCGTTTCCATCGCCTGACGTACCAGTGTATCGATAAAAACATCGTCCACTTCCACCTGATCACAGTACATGGCACGCAACAGGGCACCCTGTATGGAAACCCCCAGGTATTCCAGTGCAGCAGCAGTGACATATTTTTCACCTTCCACAGGCGTATACCCAGCAAATAACGATATCTTTTTGAGATGGATTTTTGCCGCTGCAAAATCATGTGCTACCCTTCCCACTCTTCCATGCAAAGCAAGCTCTGCCATCTCCTCTGGAGT
>JAGLCZ010000385.1 GCA_023145975.1 Candidatus Hydrogenedentota bacterium
GTAATAGAAGGAAAAATGCGCGCAGAGAAAATACGTGCAGAAGAAGAGGAAGAACGGCGAAGCCGTCAAGAGGGTGCGGATGCAGCAGAAGCGGCTGTTGAAGAGCCCAAGCAGGAAGCATCTGAAGAAACCTATGATGCACAGTATGCTGCAGATAAAAAAGAAGAAACTCCGGCACCTGTGGAAACGGTAGAACCTACAGCAGCAGGCGATGCAGAATAACTGATTTTTTCAATTAAATTACCATAACTAAATATATAGTATACGCATACGATAGAAAGAGAGATCTGAATAATGGCTATTACAGCAGCACAAGTAAAAGAGCTCCGTGACGCCACTGGCGCAGGGATGATGGATTGTAAACGTGCTCTTGAAGAAAAAAACGGCAATTATGACGAAGCCGTAAAATACCTTCGTGAAAAAGGAATTGCAAAAGCAGCAAAACGTGCTAATAAAGTAGCAGCAGAAGGCGCTGTTTCATCCTATATTCACATGGGTGGAAAAATCGGCGTACTTGTGGAAGTAAATTGTGAAACTGATTTTGTGGCACGGGGCGAGGCCTTTCAGGAATTTGTCAAGGATCTTTGCCTTCAGATTTGCTCCGCAGCACCTCAGTGGATAACGAAGGAAGAAGTACCTGAATCCGCCTATGAAGCAGAGAAAGAGGTCTATGTTAAGCAGGCAGAAGAGACAGGGAAACCTGAGAATATCTGTGTGAAAATAGCAGAAGGAAAGATGAGCAAATGGTTCGGTGAAGTTTGCCTTCTTGAGCAGCCTTTTGTGAAGGAAGACAAAAAGAAAATCTCAGATCTTATTTCTGAGTTGACGGCAAAGTGCGGCGAAAAAATCGTTGTGCGCCGGTTTGTGCGCTTTCAATTGGGCGAAGGCATTGAAAAGAAAGAAAGTAATTTAGCGGAAGAAGTTGCTGCTGAACTTGCAAAGTCTGCAAAGTAACCTGGAGATTAGGATTTGTCCAAAGCGGTTTATAAACGTATCATGCTTAAACTCAGCGGCCAGGCGCTCGAAGGCGTTGAAGGTCGAGGGGGAATTGATTTTGATACTGTTGGCGGCTTTTGTGATGAAGTAGCTGAAGTTACACGCATGGGTGTTGAAATCGGCATGGTTATCGGCGGCGGTAATATATTCCGTGGCGAACGTGGTGTTGAAACAGGTCTCGACCGCCCTACCGGTGATTATATGGGTATGCTTGCTACCGTTATCAACTCACTTGCAGTGCAGGCATCCCTGGAGAAACGAGGGGTGATAACGCGTGTTATGAGTGCCATAGAAATGCCGCCGGTAGCGGAGCGTTATATACGGCGTCGTGCAACGCGGCATTTGGACAAAGGGCGGGTGGTTATTTTTGGAGCGGGTACAGGGAACCCCTATTTCACGACAGATACAGCGGCGGCGCTTCGTGCCAAAGAAATAAATGCCGAAATTCTGATGAAGGCAACCCGCGTAGATGGCGTGTATGATGCTGACCCGAAAACCCACAAAAATGCAACGCGGTATGAAAAATTGGATTACACGGAAGTATTATCTCGGAATCTACGTGTTATGGATGCAACAGCCATTTCCTTATGCCGGGAGAACAACTTACCCGTGTTGGTTTTTGATTTGACACAGCCCGGAAACTTATTAAAAGTGATTCGAGGAGAATCGATAGGCACGATGGTGAAGGGAAAATAACTATGCCGCATACAGTGACGATGAAAGAAGCTAAGGATAAGATGGATAAGAGTGTGCAAGCGCTGCACCAGGAATTGGGCAACTTGCGTACAGGACGTGCTAACCCGGGACTTCTCGATGCACTGGAGCTTGAAGTTTATGGGTCGAAAATGAAGCTGAATCAATTGGGTACAGTGACTGTTCCCGACTCCCATACCATTGCAATTGATCTTTGGGATAAAACGCAGATCAATACCGTCGAAAAAGCCTTGCGTACATCCCCGCTCGACATCAATCCTTCCAATGATGGTCGTGTGATTCGGGTTCCTATTCCGCCGTTGACCGAAGAACGCAGGCGTGATATGGTTAAGCTTGCAGGTAAGTTTGTAGAAGAAGCAAAAGTTTCGGTGCGAAATATTCGCCGTCATGCAATTGAGACTATTAAAGCATTGCAAAAAGATGGAAAAGTACCCGAAGATAATGCGCATCGATTAACTGATGAGATACAGAAAATGACTGATAAGCATATCAAAGACATGGATGCTGCCATGAAAGCCAAGGAAGAGGATATTATGGAGGTGTGACCCCGGGCGGATGCGCCGTCTGAGTCCATGAAGAATTCTGCCGCGGCGGGCGCAATAGCGTCCTTGCCGCGGCATTTATATTTTAGCGTTTTCCTTCTTTATTCCAAAAGTATTTTTTCAGAAAAAGTACTGTACAAATAGGATGGTATCATGAAGAGCGGGGTATCACCAGATGACCGTATAGATATGAAGCGTATTCCTGCACACATTGCCATCATTATGGATGGTAATGGGCGGTGGGCAAAACGCCACGGGAAAGTGCGATCCCAGGGACATGAGGCGGGGGCACACAATGTTCGGGAGATTACAGAAGCATGCCGGGAGCTTGGTGTACGTGCATTGACCCTGTTTGCATTTAGCACAGAGAATTGGAATCGTTCCAAGCGAGAGGTAGATTCTTTGTTCAGGCTTATCAGTCGTGCTATGAAAAAATATGCAAATACAATCAATAAAACGAATGTACGATTACGTCATCTTGGTACCCTGGAAGCATTGCCGGAACATGCATCGAAAGATGTCCGAAAGTGTATGGAACTTACAAAAAATAATACGACTATGGATGTATGTATGGCACTCAATTATGGGGGTAGGGGAGAACTTGTCCATGCGGCACGAAAAATTGCAGAGGCCGTTCAACGGGGGGAAATAAAACCGGAGGATATTGACGAAGAAATGATAGCAGATCATCTGTATGTACCGGAACATAGTGAAGTTGATCTGCTGATTCGAACCAGTGGCGAAATGCGCATCAGTAATTTTATGTTATGGCAGATATCCTATGCAGAAATTGTTGTAACACCTACCTTTTGGCCGGATTTTGATAGAAAATCCCTATATGATGCCATTGTAGAGTATCAGGCGAGAGACCGCCGCTTCGGAGGACGTTCATGAAAAAACTGCAGGGCGACGGTATGTTGCTTCGTTTTGTGACTGCTTTCACGCTCATTCCGGTTGTATTGCTTCTCATTTGGGTTCCAATATTGCAGTCAGGGTATATCCTTATGGTTGTAGCATTGGTGCTGATCGGGAGTTATGAATTTTTTAAAATGGCTCGTCAAGCAGACATTGAAGTTTCAAATCGTTCTGGAATCATTTTGGCAGTTTTATTGGCACTGGGGGCTGGCTATGCAGAACAATTCCCCTATTCATCAAGTGTGGTAATTGCGCTGGTAATATTTGTAATGTTGTTAATTCATTTGTTTTCGTTACGTCATACTATTGCCGGAGTGTCAACTTCTGTGTTTGGTATTTTTTATTTGGGTTATTGTGGATCTTATTTTTTGGCATTACACCAGAAACCCGTCGTCGGACCTGCTTTGGTTACCATGCTTCTTTTTACAATAGGACTTTCAGATACAGGAGCCTATCTTATTGGAAAGGCTGTTGGACGTCATAAACTTGCGCCTGCTATAAGCCCCAACAAAACTATTGAGGGAAGCGCGGCAGGATTGGCAAGTGCCGCATTAGCAGGCGCTTTATTATATGGGTTGAAAGAAAAAATGGGCTGGACTTGTTACCCGGCCTGGCCAATTACCGCCTATATGATTGCTGGATTGTTTCTGTCTATTGTAGGGCAATTGGGCGATCTCTTTGAATCATTGCTTAAACGTAATGCGGGGGTAAAAGATTCGGGTATCATTTTTCCGGGGCATGGCGGGGTATTGGATCGATGCGATGCATTTCTCTTCGGGGCACCAGCGTTATA
>JAGLCZ010000386.1 GCA_023145975.1 Candidatus Hydrogenedentota bacterium
GAAGAAATTTACCGCAGCCTTATCGAAGCAACCGCATTCGGAGCACGGGTGATTATGGAACGCTTCATCGAATACGGTATTTCCGTTGACCGTATTGTTAACTGCGGCGGCATTTCCGGTAAGAACGCGTTGCTTATGCAGATATATGCCGATGTTATGGGACGCCCCCTGGAAATATCAACCAGCGACCAGACCTGTGCCCTGGGCGCAGCCATGGCAGGCGCTGTGGCGGCAGGTAAAAAAGCAGGCGGCTATGAAAACTTTGATGATGCCGCAGCCGCCATGACCCATGTGGACGATACGGTCTATGAACCCATTACAGAAAATTGCCGGGTATACGACCGACTATTCGGTTTGTATAAACAGATTCACGATGCCTTCGGTGTACAGGATGTACAGCCCAACCTATACGAAGTCATGAAAGAACTGTTAAATCTCCGGGACGAAGCACGGCAATAAAAATACAAACTGCACCAATTCGGAACAGTTTGTGCATAATCTGTCGCTATTCCAATTAGCGTGGCTGGGTACTTCCCTGTCTTATTCGGCTGGATAAAAGTATAATATCGCGAAGACTGTCAGCGTCCGGAGCCTGCTGCCATCGTTCCTGAAAACCCGGCTCCTGAACAATATGAGCCACTGTCATAAGGGTTCTCAAATGGAAATTGCGCTCATCAAGGGAACCGATTAGGATAAACATTGTCGTAACAAGCGGATTGAGTTCTGAAAATACAACCCCCTCTTTGCAGCGAACAAGAAGCAAATCAAAGATCCCCTTCCCCTCGACAATAATATGCGGAATCGCCAATCCGGGACGAATGACCGTACTGGATTCCTTCTCGCGGTCCAGCAAAAGCTGGTATATACAGTCTTCTTTCATCTCCAGCCGGGGCGAAAGTGCTTCTGCTGCTGTCCGAAACATATGCTTCGCAGTGATCGGTCCCTCCACATCCAGGATAGTGCACTTGCTCACCAAAAGATCAAAACGGTCATACACGACCTGATCCCGTTCCAGTGTAATCTGGCGGAGTTCGTCCTCCAAACCACTACGATCAACACGCTTGGCAACAATACGTTTCACCATATGAACAAAAGCAGATTCGTATTGAATTCTCTTTCCCACATAGATAAAATACCACGCTGCCGATGCCAGAGCAAAGCCGCCTGTAAGCATCATGGGGAGTGGTCCCATTTCAATGATGATAAATACATAGATAATAAGAGCACCAATCTGTAACCACGGATAGAGGGGTGCTTTGAATGTTGGCCGGTAATTTTGAAGACCGCTTTGACGCATGATAATCACCGATATATTATCGAGCATGAAAATAAGCAGCATCATGGTTGATGCGGTCTTGACCAAATCTTCAATGGACAATAGAGTAATGACGGTGACCAGAAAAACCGCCGTGAATCCGATTGCTATGTATGGTGTACCAAAACGTTTACTGCTGCGGGACAGCATTTTGGGCAGCAAGCCGTCACGACTCATTGCCATGGGGGATCGCGCAGCCGATAGGATACCCGCATTCGCCGTGGTAGCGAACGCAAAAAGAGCCGCAGCATCAACGAGCAGCGCACCAACATGCCCCATGACGGCATCGGCACCCAACGAGATCGGCACCAACGACCCGGCAAGCATTTCCCCGCTGACAACACCCACTGTCACAAAAAGTACAATCACGTAAAGTGCACTCACGATTAAAAAGGCAGACACCATCCCGAGGGGAATATTCCGGGTAGGATTGTGAATCTCTTCGGATACATCGACCACCTTGGTAAGCCCGCCGAATGAAATAAAGACCATACCGGTTGCCGCTAATACAGCATGCCACCCATGATCAGCAAAGGGAATATAGCGGGTACCTTCAATAAACTGCACTCCCTTACCCATATACAGTACAAGAATTCCGAGCAGCGCAATAACCAGAAAAACCTGAAGCCGTCCGACATACTTTGTACTGGTCAGATTAAGTACTGTGAAAACAGCACAAGCACCAAGGGCAAAGGCTTTTACGCCGCTTTCGCCAAGAGCAGGGGAAATTACCGTGGCAATGGCACCAATTCCAATCATCGCAAAAGCACTCTTCAGCGCAATGGACATCCAATTCGCAAGACCAGCAATGGTTCCTATAAGCGGTCCCATGCTGCGGCCGATATAGAAATAGCTTCCTCCTGATTTTGGCATTGCCGTTGCCAATTCCACCTTGGAAAGCATTACCGGTACCATCAACAAGGACGCCAGCACATAGGAAAGAATCATGGCGGGGCCCGCGATTGCATACGCCAGACCCGGCAAAATAAAAAGACCTGAGCTGACCATCGCTCCCGCCGCGATGCTGAATACATCCAAAAACCCAAGCTGTCTATTCACTATAAAGTCCCTCCAGCACCAAGCCTTTAATCCGCCATAAAACACCCGCTACAGTCTTTCCCAAGTATAATCCGGGGATTCCTGTATGGATAAGTCTTGACATGGAATTATTATAGCATATAATTTTCATATTCGTCCCCGCATACAAGCATGATACAATGAATGAATTGACATAGTATTGCAAAATACAAGGATAGAAAACATTATGGATAGACGTGATTTTTTTCTAAACAGCGCACTTGCCAGCACCGGTGCTGCAATATCGCTGACAGGAAATGAGGAAGCAATGCACGCAGAAAATTCAGAAGAAAAAAACACAACTATTTCCGCCTCTGTTGAAAATACGCTTTTGGAGATTCCCATTTTCTGCGCCCATGAACATTGGGGCAGCGTGAATGCTATCGGCATGACTGCGGAAGGATTCCGCGCCGATACGCTGGCAGGTGCAGAACCCCTCCGAAAAGCTTCTGTCTGGGACCTTGTTCTTGACCCCTATTTCGGCGGCTGGATTTCTGCAGCGGGCTATGATGCCAACGGGGAAGCACACAGACATGGTCACGATTCGATGATTAACTGGTGGCAGAACAAACCGTTAGAAGCATTGTCAAGTATTGAATCCCCGTTGCGCGCACAACATTATACCGGTGCATTCCAATGTATTCGGCAGGGCATACACCTACTGCACGATGTGGATATAGCCGCTATGCAACCCGCCGTTTGGCAACAGGCCGACGATTCGATTCAAAAAGCTTATATCACACTATTCAGTTGGTACAGACACAGCATGAAAACCATGAATATCAGTGAACTGATTCGTCCTGTTCATCCTGAATTTTTTCTTAATTCCGAAGCTGCTGCCGACGAAGAACGCGCATTTACACACCCCATATTGCGTATCGATCCCCTACTCGAATTATGGCCTTCAGAGTGTCCGCGCCGTGATCGTCTGGCAGCCGGATTGGGGGTAGAACCCCGCGATGCAGATTCCTGGCGCAATTTCATCACTGTGCTGTTTGACTTGGCAGCGACAAAAGGTAATGTGGGAATCAAGCAGCTGCAGGCATATACCCGCTCTCTTGATTTCGTATACCGCAAAGATCGGGACGTTACTTTTTCAGGAACCCTGAATGAAAAAGAAAAGAAAGTCTTTCAGGACTGGGTAGTACATGAATGCTGCAAACAAGCCCATGATCGTAACTGGTCCCACCAAGTGCATACCGGCACCCATAATCTCGAGCAATCATCCCCCCTGCCGTTGGCTTCCCTGGCCAACCGTTATCCGAACATGAAAATCGTACTGCTTCATTGCTGGCCTTTCCTTGAAGAATCCGGCTTTTTGGCAAAACACACGCCTAACATCTATCTGGATACCTGCTGGCAAACCGTATTGAATCCAGCTTATTTAGAACAAGCACTAACGCAATGGCTGGGCTATATCCCGTCGACAAAAATAATGTGCTCTCAGGATGCCACCAGCGTCGAGATGGCTGCAGGTTCTGTTGCAATTACACGCAGTATCCTAAACCAGGCATTGATAAGATGCAACACCGCATGGAAATTACCGAAATCCTCCCTGTACACGTATGCCGCTGATATCCTGAACAACAATGCCGTTTCCGTGTATAACGCAGGAACGACGTATTCGCCCTAATGCCTATTTTCCGATATACTTACTAGCGTTACAAGGTATCAACGTGGTACTGTTTATATTGTTCGCAGTCGACTTACCAACGGTCAAGACATGAACCCACACTAAGGAGAAGTATCTCATGAAACGAATATTTCCGGTACTGGCAGTATTGATGATGATGACAAGCATCACCATTGCAGCAGAAGACGATGACATGATAATGGGCAACTACCACGGTGCATTTACCAATACTAACGGGGCAAATCGTTATATCCGTGCCCAGGTGATAGCACAAAGTAAAACCGTACATCGGATCGTGGTGTTCATTGGCGAAAATGAGGCAAGTGCCACACGTCTGGCATTTCCCGGCAAAGTAGTGGAAGGAGTCGCCCTTTTCAAAAAGGCGATTACGCTGCCCGCACTGGGCGGAAAATTTAACTTTGAAGCACATATCGAAAATGAAACCATGACCGGCACCCTGCACCCGCAAGAAAAACGTCGTTCCAAAGGAGAACCCTTCGAATTAAAACGGGTTTTCATCGAACCGCCCACCCGGGGAATGGTTCCCGCTGAAGAAGCCGTTGTAATTTTTGATGGTACAAATATCAGCAACTGGGAACGGTACCCATTACACTGGTGTCTCAACGGCGAAAATGCTATGAAAGTATGCGGCTGTAATTTCAAGACCATCGACGAATACGGAAGCGGACTCTATCATATAGAGTTTCAGACGCCTTTCATGCCCACGGAACGGGGACAGGGACGCGGCAACAGTGGTGTCTACCTGTTGGGACGGTATGAAGTTCAGGTTCTGGACACCTTCGGAGTGGAACCTGCGGATAATTTCTGTGGCGGTATCTATTCTTTTGCCACCCCGATTGCGGATGCAATTCTACCACCCTTACAATGGCAGACCTACGACATCACTTTCACTGCACCCACCTTTGATGATGCAGGTGCAAAGGTCAGCAACGCACACATCCATGTACTCCATAACGGCATTCTGATACACGATAATGTCGAACTGGATTCGGGAACCCCCGGCGGCGTCAGTGATCAGGAAGCAACAAAAGGACCTCTATTGCTTCAGGATCACGGAAACCAGGTACAGTACCGGAATATATGGTTCAAGCCGGCTGAATAATGAGTCCGACTGCCGCTATAATTTTTCATTCATCGGGCAGGGCATCGCGACGAAACCTGTCCGATAATTTATCTGTTTTCTTTTTCCATCCGCTTCTAATCTTCAAATATAAAGAAAAACAGCATGTATTTATCTCTGGTAATTCCCGCATATAATGAAGCGGCACGTATCGGCGACACACTGAAAAAAGTAATCGCCTATTTCGAGAAGCAGTCCTATGATGCAGAAATCATTGTTGTAGATGACGGCAGCAGCGATAGTACTTCGCAAATTGTAAAAACATCTTCCAAAACATCTTCTGTCCCCTTGCTGCTGGAAACATTCGCTGAAAATCGCGGTAAAGGATACGCTGCACGTACTGGAATATTACAACGCGCTTCCGGTCGTTACCGTTTCTTTTATGATGCCGATGCCTCTACCCCCATTGAAGAACTCAGGCACTGTCCGGCATTATTCGAAGCCGGTGCAGACATCATCATCGGTTCCCGTGCCCTACCGGATTCCGTTATTGAAATACGCCAGACGTGGTATCGGGAATATATGGGACGCAGCTTCAACCTCCTGGAAAAAATATTGGGAGTTACCGCTTTCAAAGATACGCAATGCGGCTTCAAGGGATTTACGGCAGAATCTGCGCAATACTGCTTCTCCCGTCAAACCATTAACCGTTTTAGTTTTGATGCCGAACTGCTTTTTATTGCGAAAAAACACGGATTACATATTGAAGAACTCGCCATACATTGGCTGAACAGTCCCCAGTCACGAGTCAACCCTCTCACGGATGCAAGCCGCATGTTCCTCGATCTGCTTGTCATTCGTGCCAATGACTTAGCAGGATACTACCGCTAATCGGATTCAGACAATTATCGATCCATGCGGGTTTACCTGAGACGGTATCCATCGGCAATCAATATCTTCAGAAATCGGGTGAGGTATTCAGAGTTTCTCGCCCTCAGCAAGCCGCTTCAATATTGCAGCATCTTTCAAAATCACACGTCGTCCTTCCACCTGTATTACCCCTTTGCGCTGCATCCGTGCCAAAGTACGGCTGAGAGTTTCCGCCACCGCACCCAAACGCGATGCAAGCATTGCCTTCGAAGTGGTCAGTTGAACCTCCCCTGTATTTTTCGAGGCTTCAGACAGCTGCAACAGATGTCGTGCAAGACGCGTTGATACTTCCTTCAGGGACAAGTCATCTATCATTTCCACAAAACGCCGCAAGCGACGGGATAATACAGCAAGCATACCCAACAACAACTCAGGACGTTTGCGGGCTATGACAAGAAAATCATCCCGTAAAATAAATAACGAGCGCGATACCTCCAACGCCTCAGCAGTGGCAGGAAATACACGTCCCTCAAACACTGCCACCTCACCGCAGGGTTCCCCCCCTTCAAAAATATGTAATACCTGCTCCCGCCCATCCACGCCGTAACGACATACTTTCACCCGCCCGTCTACAATAATATAAAGTCCATCGGCATGTGCGCCGCCATGAAATAATATTTCTTCCGGTTCATATACCCGCACATGAGACAGTTCTGCCAATGCTGTCACATGATCCGATGGCAACTCGGAAAACAGCGAACAGGCATGCAGCCACTCTATACGCTTTTCAATCGATTCACTGATTCGTTTCATACTATCTCCATAAAACGTTAGAAAATTTATTACCCCTGCCTGTAGTCGTCACTCGCAACAGTCACGGGAAATACGGATTCGCATGATTATTCAACCACAAGGAACACAAAGAACGCAAAAAAAGTATAGGATAGAAATGGGGGAAAGTACTGGTTCGAATATACTACCGATGAAAGTCCCAAACGAACTTCCGAATCTCAAACTTATAGGCACCAAAATTTATAAGCAGACCATGTTCAAGATGCGATGTCTTTAAGTAGCCCAAAATTTGCGCCTCATGCTCAGGGGCAATCCTCTTCGCCGTCTTGAGTTCTATAACAAGCTTATTTTCCACAAGCAAATCCGCAAAATAATCACCGATGAGCGTGCCATCCTCATCATATACCTTAATGGGATATTGCTGTTTTACCTCCAAGCCTGCCTGCTGTAAACGGTGGGATAAAGCATTCTCATAAACTTTCTCCAAATGACCATGGCCATGGTACACATGAATAGCATATGATATCTCGCGCACACGATCACTCAACACCTTCATATCATCCATATT
>JAGLCZ010000387.1 GCA_023145975.1 Candidatus Hydrogenedentota bacterium
AGTTCCGGTTCCTGCACCAGACACCGCGCAATCATGGTACGTCTCAATTCACCGCCGGAAAGATGCCCAAGCGGACGGTCCGCAAGAGCAAGCAGGTGTAAACTGTTCAACGTATCCCGCACAAAAGCACGATCATACGATGCAGGTTTATGACGCCAGCCAAGCCGGCCATAAACACCGGTCATAACAGATTCATAAAGAGTGACGGGCATACGGGGATCAACGGGTTGTGCCTGTGCTACATAGCCAATACGCCGACGCACACGAACTGCTGCAATGCTTTGGAACGTTGAACCCAGCACACACACCGATCCTGAAGTCAAAGGGGTAAATCCGTTAAGGACTGTAAGCAATGTCGTTTTCCCGGCACCATTGGCGCCAATGAGGGCAATACACTCACCTGCAGAAACCTGCAGCGAAACATGATCCAGCGCGACAATACCATTGTAGCTGACTGTAGCCTCCTGCATCTCTATAAGCACATTGGAACTCATGGCGCGACACTGTGCGCGAGAGATTTTCGCAGTCGGTTCATGTTTTCCGTAAACGCTGCTTCCCACGTAGGGGTGTTGGGAAAGCCGTTCGGAAAATTAGATAAAACAATACTTACTGCATTGGTATTGCGGGCAAGTGTTTCACTCATACGCAGACTGCCGTTCTGTAGATTATCAATCACCAGCATTATCTTACGTTCATTTCCTAGTTGTACCAGCCTCTTCATTTCAGAAACACTCCAGTCTTCGGAACGGGCATACCCCTCCACCACATCAAAGCCCAGCCAGCGAATGAAAGGCGCCTGCATTTCATTGCACAATACGGCAATGTCAGAAATTGCTGAAGGGGGCAGGGTCTCACGTTCACGATCTTCTATCTTGTGGATCCGTGCAATTCTTCTTTCCGCCCGCTCCGCAATTATACCGCGCTGTTCGGGGTAGAGATCACGCAGCGTCTCACTAAGCGCGACGGCGGCAGCGGTCTGTACCCCGGGAAGCATCCAGTTTCCGGGAACTTCCACGACGTGAATCCGACTTTCAGGAACTTCTGCAGCATCGAGTACCCGGCGTATATTCGCTAATTTTAATTGCCAGGGATGCAAAAAAATTAACTGCGCCTGTTCCAATCGGCTGATATCACTTGTCTTCAGATCAAACTGGCTGGGGCACGAAGAGCTGGGCAGCAGGGTATAGGTACTGACAGAGGCATCCGTTAAATCTGCAATAATATCTGCAATTAACGAGGTGCCTGCAATAATATCGGTGGCAGCAGATTTTTCTGAAACGCTGCAGCCCCCGAATAATAGAAATAATATCAGGGGACATACAAATAAGGATATTCCGAATTTCCTGCTTTTTATTATCTTGTTAATACAACCCAAAGTGACCATTCTCCTTTAATATGCCGTCATCATTCACAATGGGAAAGCGTCCGGGATAACGCACAAATTGTACATGTCCGTCCATATACAACACATTGCAGCCGCCGGGTACATGGTTAAATACGTGGATACCGGCAGTAGCGGCGGCATGTTCGGGATTCCCGAAAGTATCCCAGGATACAGCAATCGTACTTTGTGCCGACGTGCCGGCACCGGGATTATTAATGTCGGTAATAAAAAACCGTTCTATACCTTCACGCAGCCGATAAACGGTATCCCCGCCTGCCGAACCGGAAGCCTTGTTGAAATCCACCATGGACGGCCACATATCTTCTGTCAGTTTTATATCCCCATCGAAATCCTTCAGACGCACGGGTGCTGTTAT
>JAGLCZ010000388.1 GCA_023145975.1 Candidatus Hydrogenedentota bacterium
CCGTTACGGACAACCCGTTAATGGTAAGACAAGGCAGGAATGCTATGCAAGGCGAAGCAGAAAGGAAACAATCACGGCTGCTCCGGTGCTTCAATAAAACCGTAGTAACGCCCCATCCAATACGGCAAAAGCCAATATATGCCCGTGCTCTCACGGTATCCGTTATCACCGCCCACTGCAGCATACGGGTTCTTGTCCCAACGCATAACATACCGTTCGCTGGCGGGCAATAATCTATCCAACTGCCGCGCATACAGCTCCGGATACCGCACAAGATTCACGTCTTCACGCTGCCTGTTATCTACCGTCCAATGTACAAGATCAAGAGGAGCATCACGCAAAAAAGAAATACACGGTTCCAGATTAAAATCCTTAACACCGCCTGCGCCACAGGTGAAATTGAAAAAAGGATTATGATCCTCTTTTACCTGACCATACCATTGGTATAATCCGATCAGAAAATCTTCACGTAATACAGGGTCTGTTTCTGTGTCCATCAATACTGGAAATATCAATGCAAGCAAACTCGAATCGATATCGGTACGCTCCGCTGGATTTGTTGGTTTTGGCTCTCGTGCAAAAGCCAAATAATTATACTTATCGATAAGTCGGCGATATTCACGTTCATACTTTTCGTCACCTGTGATATAAGCCGTCGTCTTTAGAAAACTTAGTAGTTCAATGGCATTTATACGATGCTCTGCATACCAATCACCGTTTTGTACCAATACCTCCGGTGACCAAATTCCCCACCGCGTGGGCTTGCCGTCAGTATCACATAAATTATAGTCGCCTGCCATAATATAGTCCATGACACGTCCTGCAAGCGCGGCATTTCTTTTCTTCTCAGCGTCGGATTGTGCCACAAACTCATGGAAAATATAATACCCGAAAAAATGACCGCATATTTCGTCCGAACTTGTATCGCCCTTCCATAGCCAACTTCCATCTCCATTGAGGCGCCACCGTTTTTCCACCGGCTTCATACGTGGATCACGAATGTGGATATCCGCAATTTGGCGTTCCGTGTAAGTACAATTACGATCATGAAGGCGGTTTGGATTAGAGGTGTCCGTATCTGCCCAGTCCGGAGGCACGATGGTGCGGGCAATAAACCCCGATGTATCTGTAATCGTCTGAAACAGTTCCATCGTCGCCGCCGCTTTGCGTGCCCGTTCCAATGCCAAAGGATCACCTGTCACCTGATAACGAAATGCCTCCATGGCAAGATAATGATTGGTATACTCCCCATCATTATCTTCATCTTCGGGCAGCGAGGTAGAAATATCCCCTTGCTTCATAAGCCGACTGATGCCCACGATCCACGGTTCGCGTACCTTTCTTGCCATAACTATCTGATAAAAATGGTCTGCTTTCTCAGCCAGGGTCATCATGCGCCGTCGAATGACTGCCACTCCGTCAGATGTGGCAACCCAGGCTGCACCCGAATCATCAAAAGCAACATCCCGAACATCGTTCGAAGGGAGCCACCGCAAACTGTGTCGTAACGACCACTCCCCCTCCTTCAGTCGGGCAATACCCAGTGCAGTGCATATCCACAAGGTACCATCAGGATGGAAATTAATACGCCGTACATCGCTGTTTGGCAATCCTTCGCGAGGACTATAAGACTGTATTCTACTCCCTGCCTCATACACATCAAGCCCGCCAAACCCCGCAAACCATATCTTACCATCGGGCGCAACAGCCACCCCCTTCTGATCGTTCGTAAGTAATTCTTTTTCTTCATACAGATGTTGAAGAATCTCCGCACCTCGAAACTGGAATATCCCATGCCCTGTCGCCACCCAGGACGTACCGTCTGACTGATAGGTAATAGCATTAGCTGTATTTGCCCATCGCCCGGTGTGTTTAACCCAAACGCCCTCTTCACGAAGCCACATACCACGGGGACCCATCGCCATCGCCTGTGTTTCGGAAAAAGCAACGGCACCAATGGGTTCGTTAATAGTAGGGATTCGTTCCAAAACTTTTCCAGAACGGCAGTGATATAAACCGTTCCAAGCCCCGAACCATGCTGTCCCTTCAAAATCAACTGCAGCACAAAAAGCGGGACCCGCCTCATCCTCTCCCTGCATCAAACGCCATAGTCCCGTTTCTTCAAGAGAATAAATACCTGCCCCTGTCGCAGCCCAAACAATATCATTATGATCAACAATAATTGCACGGGTATCATTGGCTTTGGAATTGTTTTCATGCCTGAAAAACTCGCGATATTCCTGCGAAAACGGTGTGTCAGCAACGCTTTGTTTCCCAAGGACATCATCGGTGGTATGCCCAAATACGGCTACACTCATAACCCCTAAAAACAGTAACGAATAACCAGGCATTATTGGCAGACTCCCGGGTGATTGGAAGATGTTTCAGACGACACTATTTCTTTGCACTCACTGCTTCCGAGGCAGATTGATTAAGCATACCCGCAATTTTTGTGGGATCAATGCCAAGAAACTCGAAGGATTTCGCACATTTTGCAAAACCGTCCTGATTTATTTCGCTATTAACACCTGCCAAATTTGCAGCGATATAGGCGATGGTTGCAATATCACGAAAGTCACCTGCCTGCTCCGGTGTCATGGCATACCGCAAACTTGCTTTAAATACATCGGGCAAATGCCACTGCTCGCAAAGCAATGCACCAGCCTCGTTATAACCCATCCCAAAAATCTGCTTTTCTTCGTGGATACGTTTTTCCCCAAAAACATCCGGGGGGATCTCGCTATACTCCTCCGAATTTATGGCACCCAATGCATAACTGCCAATCATATGAAGCAATCCCGCGCAATATGCCACACTGGGAGTAACCCGCCCGCATTCCGTTGCTAACACCACAGCAATATCTGCACAATGACGGGAAAAATGGATCAAAGGTTTCCACTGCGCTTCATCGGGTACAAGCAATTTGGGCGCACTGACCGCCAAAACAGAAATAGCCTGTTCACCAATCAATGCAATCGCCATAGGAACACTACCTACATTTTTGGGGAGTCCATAAGCTGCACTATTGGCAGTGCAAAGCGTAATCGCCGCCAACACAGGAGAATTAGAAACAACCGCCACCACCTGCCGTAACCCTTCGCCTTCTACGCCCACAACTGCATCCACCTGATTCATCACACGACTGGAGATGGGAAGCTTTTCAAGTTCGGAAAGTGCCTTGCGTGTTGCTTCATCACCAGGATAAGCAAAGGATGTGTCCGGTACACTTTCTTCCTGTGCGGGGACAGGTGCAGGCGCTGCTGCTTCCTTCTCCTCCGCAGGTGCAGCTTTTTTCTTTTCTTCCGCAGGCGCTGCTGCTTCTTTCTCCGCCGCAGGCTGTTTAATATCCTTCGTGCGATAATGCTTGCGAACTGCAGCAAGGAAATCATCCACCTCGCAAAGCATCGCATGAATACGCATCCCTTTTGTTACTTTTTTAACGGCACGAAGCGCTTCCTCATCCACAGGACATACCATCGCCACAGTCAGAGACTTACCCAAAGAACTCATGGGAAGCAACCAATGTTTACGTACCACTTCCAGCGGCACCAAATCAGTAAGATTACGCTCAATGGTAAAATGCTTCAGATTAATGGCGGCATGCCCCTTCTTCGCCATTCGTCCGTAAAAATCGTCCTTGGAAATCATTTTAAGCCGAAAAAGGGTTTCAAAAATCTTCTCTTCGGGTAACTTCTTCTCCTGCACATCTTCAATCATTTTTTGGGAGGCAATGCCCATGTCAACAAAAATCTCTGCAATAGTTTTTGGGGCATCAGGTTTGGGATCGGTCTTTAATTCCAAGGACTCTACCGGCGGCGGGGTAGCGCGGTTGGCCTTCACAAGGGCACCGCACTTGACACACTTGTACACCTTTGCCTGCCCACCAGCAGGCACACGCATCCGTTGTTTACAAGATGCGCACTGAATAATATAATGTTGCTCCACTGGCACTACAATTCTCCCACAAATGTAACGACTGGCAGACTACACCGTCACGCCAACCAGAATAAACGCGCTATCGATTGCTGTACTTACCACCCAAAACGACACCACACCGCACATACTGAGCCGCCGACGAACCTTTATTCAAAACTAAACAACCGGAACACTCTACACAAAAGAATGCACGGACATAAAATAACCCCTTAAACTATAAGATAAATCGGCAGGCATCTTCAAGAATTATTTCTGTGGAAATCATCACGCTTTCACGATATAATACCCCGAAGTGAAATCAACCCGTTCTTTCCTTTAGAATACACAGTAAGTACTGTTCGACCGTTTTGACAATACAGGGGCTTTGAAATTGGTTCGCGTCCGAAGCAGGAGTCACATATGCATCCCAGCGTTATTGAGAAAAATATTAGAAATGCCCAGCAACTGGGCAACCAGGATCGACATCCAGAGGCACTGGAGATACTCGAAGAGATAAAACACTTTATCCCCAACAGTCCCGTTACGCTTCTCATGCGTGTCGAAAATCTGGTGGCACTGGGTAAAACAGGCGACGCAGTGCATGATTGCGATCGGCTGATACAACAGCTGGATCAAATCCGTGCGGCAGGAAATACGTTAAACGATCTCCTTGATACAGAACAAAATACGCAGTTAACCGAACTGGTAACCAATCATAGAGGCAAAGCAGATTCGATCAAGGCTGCACTGGATGAACGGCAGGCAGAAGCACTAAATAAAGAAACGCTTCAGAATACTGTAGCTGACCTACAGTCTAAACTGGAAGCATTTCTCGCGCAAAAAGAAGATGATGCCACTGAACAAAACCAGCTCCTTAACGAACTCGAATCCTTACGCGAAACGGATCAGGAACGCTCAGAAGCGCTGGAGCAAGCACATTCGGAACTGGACAATCTCAAGCACTCCTTACTCGAACGCGAAGTAGAAGTTGCCGATGCAGAACAGGAATTGGCCGATCGTGAAAAAATGGTGGCTAAACTCGAAAATGAAGTGAACTCTCTCCAGGAACGCCAGGAAAATGCGGCACAATCCAAAGACCTTCTAGATCAGGAAGTAGAACGGCTTCGCAAACAGGGTGATGCCAAGAACGAGGAACTCGAACAAGCACGTGAGGCACTCGAAACATTACAAGCATCATTAAAGGATCGTGAAAAAGCCGTAGAAGATGCGCAATTCCAAAATAAAGAACACGAAGATGCGCTGGCGGCCATGCGCGATGAAATGACACGTATTAATAGCGAAGCAGACAAGGCGGAATCTGCGCGTGAAACCCTCAAATCTGAACTGGAAACGCTCCGTGAAAATGAACGTGACAAAAGTGAAGCCCTCGAAACTGCACGCACACAATTAAATGCATTGCAGAACCAGTTAACGGAACGGGAAGAAGCAGTAGCCTCGGCAGAAGAACGTGCACGGGAAAGCGAAAAAGAAATTTCCAGCATGCACGGGCAACTCGACCAAATACAGTCACGCGCCGAACACGCAGCAAACTCCGAACGGGCACTCGCTGATGAAGTTGCGCAATTGCGTGCCAACGAGGCAAAAAAATCCGGTGACCTGCAAAAAACACGCGGTGAAATGGAGCGGTTACGCAATGAACTGGGCGAACGCGAGTCCATGCTTAATAAACAACTGCAGGAGAAGAAACTCGGTGCCGCCGGAGAAAAGAAACTTCAGGAAGAACTAGAACAACTACGTCAACGTGCCAATCACTTTGCGGAGTCGGAACAAGGTCTGGTTAATGAACTTGACCTGTTACGTTCCAGCGAATCTGAAAAATCAAAAGTGCTCACTACCGCACGCAGCGACATGGATCAATTGCGGGGGCAACTGGCAGAGCAACAAGAAGCAGTTGCCACTGCTGAAGAAGCCAGCACCCAACACGATGAAATGGTACAAACCCTGCAGCAGGAATTAGAGACGCTGCAACAGCGAGAACAAACAGCTTCGTCATCGGAAGAGGAGCTTGCCCAGGAAGTAACGCAACTCAGAGAAAACGAAGAGAGCAAGTCACAGGCATTGTCAGACGCACAAGCCGAAATGGAACAATTACGCGAACAGCTGACAAAACAAGAAGAAGATGCAAAGGGTGCAGAAGAAAAGAATGAACAAAAGCAACGTGAACTTGAAACGCTGCAGGAAGAACTGAATCAGTTACGCTCAGAAACTCTCGAAACACAAGATACAGAAAATGCTCTCACTGGCGAAATGGAAAAGCTCCGCCAAAATGAAGCGGAGAAAAACGAAGAACTCGAAAAATCGCGGAAAGAACTCGATGCACTCAAAGAAGTGCTTAATGATCGCGAAGAAGTTGCCGCAAAAGCCGCAGAGGAACAGGTCGCAAGCCGAGAAACCATATCAAATCTGGAAGATGAGCTCGCAGCATTGCGTAACAAGGACATTGAGCAACAGTCATCACAGGTAGTATTACAAGCGGAAGTTTCACAAATTACCGACGCCGTTAAACGTAATACGGGCTTGGAAAATTCACCCCAGGCGTTACAACTCAAAAAAATCCAGGACCAATTGCAATCCCTTGAAAAAGCTCGACGTGATCAGCGGGAAGTTGTTCGCCGTCAGGCCGTGAAGATGGCCATACAAGATCCCTCTAAACTGCAAACCGCCGCCCAGGCGGCAACTATTGCCTCAGATCCCCCCAAAGAAAACAGCGGGCTGTTTGCAGTAGACTATGCAGCTGCCGCCGCAGGTCAGACCCCAGAAAACAAAGCACCTGCTGAAGCCGCAGCAATTACAAAGCAAAAATCACAACGGCAAACGCAGATGGACGCCCTTAAAATTGCACAACAACAGTCAAAGC
>JAGLCZ010000389.1 GCA_023145975.1 Candidatus Hydrogenedentota bacterium
CGTATCCCCAAACCCACGCCGTGGATGAACTAAAGCACGCTGCAACAGTTCAATAACGTGCGAATCTTCAAGGGGCTTAAACTCAAATATCTGCGAACGAGAGAGCAACGGTGCCACTACAGAAAAATAAGGATTTTCGGTGGTAGCACCGATCATAACGATTTTACCGTTCTCTACATGGGGTAATAATGCATCTTGCTGGGAACGGTTAAATCGATGTATTTCATCTATAAACACAATGGTAGGTCGCTGACTGGCGGCAAAGCGTTCTTCTGCTCTTTGAATAACCTTACGAATATCATTGACCCCGGCAAGTACAGCATTCAACGGCTCAAAACCGGCGCGGGTCTGCTGGGCAATCACCCGTGCCAGGGCGGTCTTACCGCAGCCCGGCGGACCGTACAGGATAAGCGAAGTAATTCGGTCTGCTTCAATGGCACGGCGCAGTATCTTTCCCGTTCCAAGAATATGATCCTGCCCCATAATCTCATCGAGTGTACGCGGTGCCACACGTCGGGCAAGAGGCTGCTCCTGTTTTGGCGGGGGCGCACTTGAACCCTTGTCGTTAAACATGTCTTCTGTCATGAATGACATCCTTCCGAAGAATCACTCCGGGAAGCACCCAGAATACAAATGATGAAACACAATGGACTCACTATAACCCACCACCACGGCCATGCCACCGCAATACCCGTCCATTTAGGCAGCATGTACGGCTGCAATAACAATACCATAACAACACCAGTGGCAAGTGCCGCATACACACTTAGTGCGTTGCCGCGGTTGGTAAACAGAGCCGCACAAAATACGCCCAACAGGGGTGCCAGCGCAAATGCCATCACTCCCAACGCAAAGTTAATGAGTTGGTCTCCCCCACTTTCTTGTAGATATATTGCAAAAATCGCAAACCCCGTAAGAAAGAATCCCATAATGCCTACGGCAAGCCTGGAAGCTGCCAGGTCGGGCATAGATTCCTCAAAATCTTTCGCTACTACCCCTGAACGCCATCTGCGCCACGGCGCATATACATCTGCCACGAGACAGCTCGCCATAGCATTTATTGCGGAATCAAAGGTACTCATGGCTGCAGCAATCAATCCAGCCATAGTCAGCCCACGCAACCCTACGGGCATATGATACAACACAAATTGGGGAAATACGCGCCGTGAATCCTCAATGATATCCTGCGGCATAGCCGATCCCATCAAATCAGGTCTCTGATAGAAAACGAACAGCAATAATCCGATAATCATAAATATAAATACTACCGGTATTCCAATAAAAATAGAAGTAATAAGAGCCAGGCCGCCTTGCCAGGGTGATCGCGCCGTCATCACACGTTGCGCCATATCCTGATCTACACCATGGGTGGATACACCTACCACAATCATCGCAAAAATACCGCTCCATAGGGTATATGCTTTACCAATGGAAAGTTCAGTATCCACCAGATGCAGTTTGTTGACCCCATCGGAATCCTGTAATGCAGTAACAATCTGATCGAAGGGAACAGGAATCGCGCGAAGAAGCAGCACTACTGCACATAGAGAAGCAATAACCATCACTGTAATTTGCAATACATCCGTCCAGATAACGGCACGTATGCCCCCAAAGATAGTATAAGTCGTGCCGATTATTCCCAACAATATAACGGCTAATACCAATTCTTTTGTGTTGGTTTCCCCGTAGAGTATCAGTGCAAATCCAATACCAGCCATAAACAACCGCGCCCCGGAGGATAATAAACGCCCAAAAAGAAACATGACGCCAGCAGCACCTCGTGCAACGGCACCATAACGTTTCCCAAGGTAACCATAAATGGTCACTGTTCCTTCCCGGTAAATAGGCGGCACAAAAAGAAAAGCGATTATAAAGACAGCAATAACGCTTCCGATATTGGTAATGAGATAGGTTAAATTACCCTCAAAAGCCATTTGAGGAACACCAATAAAAGTAGCAGCACTCAATGCCGTTGCTAAAACTGACAAAGATACCGCCCAGGCAGGCATGGAACGTCCTGCCAGAAAAAAGTAGCGGGTATCAGTCTGTTTTCGAGATACAACAGCGCCTATTAACAGCACTACAAGCATGTAGCCGATAACCACAATCCAATCAACAATACCAAATGCATTATTCAACAGAAATTCTCCTTAGCACCCATACTATCGAGCACTTCGTGACAAAAGTCAGGTTTGTTGGTGATAATGGCATCTGCATCGCATCGAACACAGGCCTCAATATCTTCCTGTTCATTCACAACCCATACTGCACACGTTTTCCCCATCTCATGAAATTCTTTCACGCGCTTTTCCGTCATGGATTCTTTGTTGATATTAAAACCGGAGACATTAATACGTCTGCCATATTCGATATAATGCTGCCAAATATTAGGCGGTTCCGGCAAATCCGCCCCCAGAAACTCAAATCGCAGTTCAGGTGCTTCATGTCGAAATACTGTGGCAACAACCGGTGAGAAGGATTGTGCTACAATCCGGCAGCGACTGCTGTAAGCACGAATTATATCAATGACCACACGAGCGGTAACAACACTGTCTGCACTGAGCCGATTCGCTGCCGCCATTAATATTTCCCAATCGTTCCCGGACAGGGACTGCCCATCTTCAACCACCTCAAGCATATTCGATATGAGCGGCACTTCATCCAGCACGCTTTTTATTTCAACATAAACACCAATACGGGAACCGGCAAGGGTTAATACCTCTTCCAATGTGGGGATACACTCCCCGATAAAGTCCCGCGAAAACCAACTTCCTGCATCCAACAAACGCATATCAGACATATACATTTCAGCAATACAGGTATTTTTTGCAGAAATCCTAGCAATATCAGGATCATGAATAACGGCAAGTTTGCCATCCCGCGTAAGACGACAATCCAACTCTAACCAGTCTGCCCCCAGTTCAACGGCTTTTTCAAAAGCGGCCATCGTATTTTCCGGTGCAACAGAACTTGCACCCCGATGGGCAATTACTGCCGGTTTCCATGATAATCCAGTCAATGTATAATTCCTCTTCAATATATAATAAAATACTCTTACTGTCACACTCCAGCACCGTCAGAAATATAAAAACACACTGTATTTTTGCGAACATGTCATTCTCTTGTATAGCTACTTTTTTCGAAAAATAATAATGCAAAAAACGACCAGACAAGACATGTACAAAACCTGATTTTACTCCATGAACAATAACACAACTACCTTATAAACTACCAAATATTCTTTCCTCTCTCATTGTATATTTGTTGGGTTCTGTGGTACTATTTTCGTGATGCTTATTGATGTTTTGCTATACTGACAGCAGAACATCTTCCTATTTCGAGTACCTGTATTACTTCTCGAAAAAACTGCATATTTTTTGATGACACAATGTATTTGCATCCAAGCAAGGAGTATTATCTGTATATGATCGGATTCTTGGTTTCTGGAGGCGTAATGTTAACCCTGGGTTTGTTATTGGGTGGCATTCTTGCCTTTGCCAACAAAAAACTACATGTCGTAGAAGACCCACGTATTGACGCAGTAGAAATAATGTTACCCGGTGCAAACTGTGGTGCATGTGGATTTGCAGGATGTCGAGCTTTTGCAGAATCGGTAGTCGCAGGGAATTGCGCTCCAAGTGGCTGTTCCGTTAATTCAACGGATATGATGGAACAGATTGCTCAGTACCTGGGCGTTGAAGCAGGCGAACAAACTAAACAGGTGGCACGATTGGCTTGTGCCGGCGGTGATAATGTTGCTCGCCGTTCTTCTGACTACATTGGCATCAATAGTTGTCGTGCTGCAATGTTGGTAGCAGGTGGCGGTAAAAATTGTACCTGGGGCTGTCTCGGTTTTGGTGATTGTCAACGAGTTTGCCCTTTTGATGCTATAGAAATGAGTAAAAACAATCTGCCCATCGTGGATGAAAAAAAATGCACCGCCTGTGGTAATTGTGTGACCGAATGCCCCAAAAACTTATTTTCTATTCATCCTGTTGATCACCAACTCTGGGTAGCCTGTAATAACAAACTACGCGGAAAACCTTCGAAAGAATCCTGTAGTGTTGCCTGCATCGGATGCGGTTTGTGTGCCAAAGATGCACCAGAAGCAGTAGTTATGCAAAACAACCTGCCTGTTGTGGACTATACTAAAAATACACTTGCTAAAAAAGATGCAATCCAACGTTGTCCCACAGGCGCCATTGTGTGGTTGGAAGAAAATGGAAATATTGTATATGGTGAAAAGGCAAAAGTATCCCATAGCAAAGATCCGCTTCCTATAGGATAGGATATTATCATCCCGTTTATGCAGTATAACAAATTTTAGAATACAAGAAGATAGAAAGTATACAAAGTAAATCATGAGAAAAATGGCAAGCACATTTCCACATGGAATACATCCTACGGAGTGTAAGCACACAGCGGGTGCAGCCACCAAACGACTACCTTGGCCACCGGAAGTAACCGTGCTGCTGTCGCAGCATATCGGTGCGCCTGCAAAAGCTCTCGTCAAAAAAGGGCAACAGGTAAAACGGGGCGAAATGGTTGCCGAAGCAGGCGGGTTTGTATCAGTTCCCATGCATGCACCCATAACCGGTAAGGTTAAGTCTGTAGGTTTGACACTAAATCCTCGGGGTGACATGGCATCCGCTATTATTATTGAACGTGACGCTGATGCCGACCAGGAAGAGATTGTTGGGGATGCACAGGCTATAGACGATCTTTCACCGGAGGAACTTGTTCAGGCAGTACAACGTGCGGGCATGGTTGGGCTTGGTGGAGCAGCATTTCCCACCCATGTTAAATTGAGTCCTCCTAAGGGAAAACGGGTAGATACCGTTGTAGTAAACGGGTGCGAATGTGAACCCTATCTTACCACCGATTACCGTGTTATGCTGGAAGAAGTTACGTGGATTGTCGAAGGCGCACGTCTTGCACGCAGGGCTACAGGCGCTGATGAAGTAGTGATTGCTATCGAAAACAATAAACCTGAAGCACTTGAAGCCATAATGAACGCAGTTCCCAACAATGAACCTATTTCTGTGCGTAGCCTTACGACCAAGTATCCCCAAGGTGCGGAAAAAATGTTGAGCCGTGCATTACTGAACCGCGATGTGCCTTCCGGCGGACTTCCAAGTGATGTGGGAGTAGCCTGTTTTAATGTGGCAACTCTTGCAAAAATGGGACAATTACTCCCCAAAGGGCAGGGGCTTATTGAACGTATTGTAACCGTATCCGGCGGGGGCGTATCCCGTCCGGGAAATTACATAGTACCTTTGGGAACATCGTTACGCTTTGTTCTGGAACACGCCGGTATGACCGATAATACCTGTACTATCATCAATGGTGGTCCTATGATGGGTGCGACCATGCCTTCTCTGGATATTCCTCTTGCCAAAGGTACAAGCGGGCTGTTGGCATTAACAAAAAATGAAATACGCGAAAGCAATGCTCATATCTTTCCCTGCATACGTTGTGCCCGTTGTGTGGATGCCTGCCCCATGTTTTTGAACCCATCTATGCTGGGACTGTTGGCGCGTAAGGAGCGCTACGAATCCATGGGTGAAACCCATAACCTGAATGATTGCTTCGAATGCGGCTGCTGTTCCTACGTATGCCCCTCGAATATTCCGCTGGTTCACCTTTTTCGTGTGGCAAAAGCAGTCAACCGGGAAAGGAGCGCATCAAAATGAACAGTGAAAATCAGATTTTAAGACTAAGTACATCTCCCCATCTCAAGGCCAATGAAGATGTTCCTGCTATCATGTTTAATGTGGTTATGGCACTTATTCCTGTGGCTTTATTTGCCATAGTATCCTTTGGAATAAGTGCGTTCTTCGTGATTGCAACGAGCACAGTTGCTTGCGTACTTACAGAACACCTATCCTGTGTAATTGCAAAAAAAACTACAAGCATCAGAGATTGGAGTGCGGTCGTTACCGGAATTATTTTAGGGCTTACACTCCCGCCTGGAACCCCACTCTGGATAGCAGCACTAGGTGGAGTTTTTGGCGTTGGAATGGCAAAAGTTCTTTTCGGCGGTATTGGCTGTAATTGCTTTAATCCCGCTCTGGTGGGTCGCGCCTTCCTGCAAATCGCTTTTCCAGTAGCAATAACAACATGGACACCATCCATGTTACCGGGACGTTTCACACACCTCATTCCTTCTACTTTGACCACACCTTTTATGAAAATGAATTTGGAGGGGGTAAACAATTATATTGATACCGCATTAGCGACCACTGGTGTGGATGGCTGGTCAGGTGCCACCCCCCTCTCCATGTGGAAGTTTGCTGACACGCCTCAATTCGAATCAAGTGTTCGACTCTTTACCGGTATGGTTCCCGGTTCTACAGGCGAAACCGCCTCCTGGCTTATTATTCTATGTGGTCTCTATTTGATCTGGCGTAAGATGATGAATTGGCGTATCACTGCGGGTATGTTGCTGAGCGCATTTTTGCTGAGTGGTGCGTTCTGGCTCACTGATCGTGCAGCTTATCCGGACCCCGTATTTATGCTGTTTTCCGGCGGACTAATCTTCGGTGCCACATTCATGGCAACCGACATGGTTGCATCACCTATGACATCAGCAGGGGTCTGGGTATACGGTGCCTTTATTGGAATAGTTACGGTGGTAATTCGTATTTTTGGTGCCTTGCCCGAAGGGGTAATGTTTGCCATCTTGCTGGGTAATGCAGTTTCGCCGCTGATTAACCAAATAACACAGCCACGCGTTTACGGAATTACCCGTAAAAGGAAAGCATAATTATGGCATCAACAACACAACCCGCGAAAGATTTTCAGGTATCTTCAAGTACAAACAGCTTATCCATGATAGGAACTCTTGGAGGAATTGCACTCATATCCGGCCTTTTGTTGGCAATAGTTTATCAGGGAACCTCTGATATTATTATGCGTAATCGTGCACAACGTACCAGTGCGGCCGTATTGGATATTCTGCCAGGTGCTGTAAGCCAACAACTGTTTACTGTATCTATACCCGGCAATAACGGGAAAACGATCCCGCAAAATATCTACGGGGGCTATGATCGTACCGGCAAGCTGATAGGCGTAGCTCTGGAAGCATCTGATAATGGCGGCTATGGCGGTGAAATACGACTTCTTTATGGATACCTGCCCGATAAGGAACAAGTTTCAGGGATGAAAGTGTTGTTGTCAAAAGAAACGCCTGGTTTGGGCGACCGTATTAAATCTGATCCTGTTTTTCTCGCCAATTTTAATGGCTTGGATGTCGCCCTCAATAAAGATTCAGAAATATTAAAAAATCCCATCTCCTATTCCAAACCGGGCGCCGATAAAGGTCCGGGACAAATTGAAGGTATTTCCGGTGCTACCATTTCCTCAAAGGCGGTAACACGAGCAATGAACAGCAGTACAAGTTCCCTGCTTCCCATTGTGCATGAAATGCTGGATGAATTGAAGAAAGGCGGCAAATGAGTACCCAAGAAAAAACAATCCCCTCATTGGATATCTTCCTGCGCGGATTATGGCAGGAAAACCCGGTGTTCGTCATGCTCCTCGGCATGTGTCCCACTCTGGCAGTAACCAATAAAGTAATCAA
>JAGLCZ010000039.1 GCA_023145975.1 Candidatus Hydrogenedentota bacterium
CTGGCGGGAATGACCGGTACCGCCCTGACTGAAGCCGTTGAGTTTGAAAACACCTATAATCTGATTGTAACCCAGGTGCCTACGAACCTTCCGCTGATTCGTGAGGATCACACCGATCTTATTTTCGCGACAGAGATGGGTAAGTTTCGCTATGTTACGCAAGAAATTATGCGCATCCACGAAAGCGGACGTCCGATTCTGGTTGGTACTGTATCCATCGAAAAATCAGAACTGGTTGCCGACATGCTCAAGGAAGCCGGCATCGCCGAGTACCAGGTACTCAATGCCAAGCACCACGAACGCGAAGCTTCCATCGTATCCAATGCAGGTAAACGAGGTGCTATCACCATTGCCACCAACATGGCAGGGCGCGGTACAGATATCAAACTGGCGGAAGGGGTACGGGAACTGGGCGGTCTGTATATTATCGGTACGGAACGCCATGAATCACGACGTATCGATAACCAGTTGCGCGGACGTTGCGGACGGCAGGGTGATCCGGGAACGACTCGTTTTTATGTAAGCCTTGAAGATGAAGTGGCACGCCTGTTCGGCGGCGGGATGGCGAAGCGTTTTGTCTCCGGTGCGGCAGGGGAGGAGATGGATGCAACGCCTCTGAACATGCGCATGTTATCCCGATCCATCGAGCGGGCCCAACGCCAGGTAGAACAACACAACTTTGATATTCGTAAACACGTACTCGACTATGACCAGGTCATGGACAAACAGCGCAAATATATTTATGGACTGCGTAGAGAAGTCCTCGAGGACCAGGATGTAACCGAACATCTGCACCGCATGTTTGAAAATATTATTGTAGATATTACCGATCAGTATGCGCCTCAGAACAAACTTCCCGAAGACTGGGACATGGAAGAAATCGAATCCGCGCTGCACACCATGTTCTCCTTTGAATTTAATCTGGAAGAAGAAACCGGCGATGAATCCGAGTCCCTGCCGGACATCATTATGAAACAGGTACTTCGAGAATATAGCCAACGTGAAGCGTTTCTGGCAGAAGATTTGAAACAGCAAATGCGGGAACGCAACGACAATATGGTTGATACGATCAGCCCGGAAAAACTAGCACGAAAACGACTGCATGATATTGAGTTATCGGAATTACTGCGTACCATAGATGAAAAATGGATCAATCATCTCTATGAGATGGATTATCTGCGTGATTCCGTGCGACTTCGTGCCTTCGGTCAAAAAGATCCGTTGCTGGAATATAAAGAAGAAGGCTTCTCGCTTTTCGAAAACCTGATCCGTACCGTTGAAGAAAATATAGTGCAGATGCTGTTCCGTATAACGGATCCGGCTCGCCGCCATAAAACACAACCCGGCGCAACACGACGCACCATGACCCAGGAACAAATGCGCGACCGAATGAGCGAATATAACTATAGCGGCGCAAACAAAGAATCCGATCGCAGTTTCGCAATGCAGGATACGGATCAGTTTGCACTTGGCGGTAAAAAATCCGCGGCGGGACCCACGAAGCGTCAACCGGTACGCGTCACCAACAAAACCAAAGCTAATGACCCCTGCCCCTGCGGGAGCGGAAAGAAATTCAAAAAGTGCTGCGGACGTCTAAACGGATAATGCCCATTGCCATTGTGGCATTTTGGCTGATCATGGTGGGCATACTGCTTTATCGTGAAGCATTGCTGCCTTATCTGTATCGCGATTCGATCCCTATCCGAACCGTGCAATCCCAGGATATATGGCTGGGGCTGTATTTCGGCGAAGAGCAGCGGGTTGGTTTCGTGCATCTGCGCACCCTCCCAAAAGAACGCAATGGTGAACAAGGCTATGCCATGAATGTGCTGGCACACATTGAAATCCCGTTGTTCGTCACGAATACTCATCTCCAA
>JAGLCZ010000390.1 GCA_023145975.1 Candidatus Hydrogenedentota bacterium
TATTTTTGCTGGAGGCAACAGGACTGTCTGGTACACAAACGATGCACTCCATAGCAACAACAGGGAATGACAAAAAACCAACTACACGCATAACAAACATTACCTTCTCAGGAGGGGTACAGCTGAATATCTCTTCTTCCAGCATATCTCTGGCAAATAAGGGCTGGGTTATTCGTGGTGAATCCGGCAGTATTTGTACTCATAATAATGGTATATCTGTATTATCAGATGAAGGAAATATGCGATATACCGTGCCTGTAGATATGAATGATACACGCTGCCAAGCACTTGTGAACTGGCAAAACCATTCACTATCTAATAGTATTACTGACCGAACAAAAATTGCCATGGACATGATGAGTCAGATAGAGACACGTTTAACCTCTGTTTGAATTTCCTTAAAATAATCTAGTAGTAACAGGAGAATAATTTGATGACTGACACGAACTTTACCCGCCGTTCCTTTCTTACAGCGGCAACAGCAGTTGGAGGCGCAGCCCTTTCAGGAAAGGCACATGCACAGTCTCCGGCAATCCAAGAGCAGCGTTTCCAAAATGGTATCAGCCCTTGGCCGCTTGTAATGAATGCAAGTACCATCCGTCCTGCCCCTATCGAGGAAAAACTTCAGGTAACTGCAAAAGCGGGCTGGGATGGCATTGAATTGTGGATAGACGATCTTGAAGGCTACGAAAAAGATGGGGGTAATCTGAAGGAACTTGGAGTGCGCATCAGAGATATGGGGTTATATGTGCCAAATATCATAGGACTATGGAACTGTATGCCCGCAACCCGGGAAGCCTTTGACGAATCTCTTACAGCGACTCGTGAACGGATGCGGCGGGCAGCAGATGTGGGATCCATATACGTAGCGGCAATCCCTGCTCCCGATCGTAAAGACTTTGATGTGAAATGGGGTGCAGAAATGTATCGGGAACTGATGCGTATTGGACGGGAAGACTACAACATCAATGTGGCTTTTGAATTCGTCGGGTTTTTCAAAGGGGTCCACCGTTTTGGTCAGGCCTGTGCAGTAGCACTGGATGCCAATGACAGTGGCGCAACATTAGTCATGGACACTTTTCATCTTTTTCGTGGGGGTTCAGGATTTAATGCCATCAAGCACATACAGGGGGATTTAATTGCCAATTTTCACTGGAATGATGTCCCGGGTGATGTACCACGAGAAGAACAAGGGGATAAGCACCGCGTCTATCCCGGTGATGGTATCCTTCCGTTGACCCAAGTACTTCAGGATTTGAAGAAAATTGGTTACAGCCGTACCTTGTCCCTGGAAATTTTTAATCG
>JAGLCZ010000391.1 GCA_023145975.1 Candidatus Hydrogenedentota bacterium
TGGAGACTATCAGAAGCCTTGTCAGGATAGTGTAAGATAGTTTCTGTAAAAAAGATTAGACAATATAGGTCATCGTTTGTTCCAATACTGGTGATCACAAACCCAACAGAAAGGAATGAGACGATGACCAGAAACAAGTGTAGTGGATATTTGGATGAAATTCAAGAAAATGAAAATAACTGAAAAGACAACGTGTGGTCAAATCGCTGAAATTCTGTTGTCTATATTTGCTGCAACTATCTAGATTTCATCTCTGCGACGGTTGTAATTTTTTTCTGATTGAGGTTACGAATGATGGCGACGGCTTCTTTCAGGTCGTTGTTAAATTTGGTGGCAAGCAGTTTTTCCGCATCTGCGAATTCACCCAGCTCGCGAAGCGCTTCTGCTTTCATGATACGGTCGTTGCCGGTTTTTTCTTTAAGCAGGGTCACTAAAGCCCGCAGGTTCTCGATCTCGAAGGAATCGAGCGGTTTCTCCTGGTCTGATTCACGACGGGAATCGTTGCCTACCCACCAGGCGCAGATTCGCACGTAACGCTGCTTTTTCTTTCCTCTCATACCACCCGCAAGGAAAGTCTTGTAGTCTTCCTGTGTCGGTGTCAATGCAGTACGTACGGCCTTGTACCAGTCCTTTGCAAACTCTTCTGACGGTTGGGGGATTATTCTCTCCTCTGTCTTTTCATCAAGCCAGACGAGGGCGCTGCAGTGCTCACATTTGACGAGCCAGGCTTGGTCAGGAAGCATAGGAGCATCCATCTTGCCATCCGTCCAGAAACGGGCACCGAAGGTATTCCCGGATGCGAGGGTGTTCTGCTCGATGAGATTGCTGCATACGGGACATTCGTGAATTATGACTGGACCTGGAAGCATATCTCATTTTCCTTCTGATGGGCTACAGTTTAGTGCGGTTTTGTTTACAGCATCTATTTTATGAAGATAGTATCATACAATTGGGTTTTCAAAGGGCTGGCTCCATCATCCCGGTGGTTCCAGAGTTATGCGCCAGGCATCGAGGTTGGGGTGGTTCGGGTTTTCCTCTGCTTTGTCGGCAAGGTAATGCAGTAGATCTTCCTGTCGCGGCTGGCCGAATACCAGCCGGTATATGGCAAGCATCTTTTTCAGACGTTCAAATTGGCCTTCCTCACGGCTAAAAGGCAATATGGGTACATGACGTTCTATTTTTGCGCCACCTTTCACCTCAAAAATCCAATAGGGAACCAGATCGTTAGTGTCAGTTGAACGATCCCTCTTTGCCAGTTCAAACATACAGTGCCAGGGATCACCCTTATCGTCCCAGTGATCGTGCAGTGCCTTCAGACCGTACGCTTTTGCTATGTTTTTGCGAATGGCATGTCCCTTATATCTGTGTATTCGCCCTTCGCGCTGTTCCAGGTCAACAGGATTTTTGGGCAGATTCCAGTGGGTAACGGCATGGCACCAAGTATGAAAATCCAATCCTTCCTGTCCGACTGAGGTTGAGGCAAGTACAAAGGGTCTGAAGGGGGAGTTAAATGCCTTAAGTACTACATCAGCCCGTCTAACCGATGAATCCTCCTGTTCCTTGAGATCCCCGAAACGCAATGCAAAACGACAGCGTGAAGTATAACTGGTGAATCTAAGTTTCTGTTTATTTCGTTGTACGCGAACTTCATCCAGATGAAGCAGTGCCGTTCGGATAGAGAGAGATTCTCCCAAAGCGGTCCCTATTTTATTAACCAGGTTTGTTTCTGATTTATCTTTCATCCCCAGAGATTCCAAAAGGCAGTGTACCTGTTCGTCCAGCAAAGACTGAATATTGCCTTCCATGCAATGATTAAGGGCCAGTTGCCAATAGGGGGTGTGCTGATCTTTTCCCTGCAACAGCGCAATAGTTTCAGGGATGTTAAACAGGGTTCTGAATCCTTCAGAAGTAGTTACTGCCGCGGTGAGTAATTCAGAGGTGTCCCAGGAGAGGCCGGGTGCCAGACGTTTCAGAGCGCGTAGTGTACAGGTGCCCGGACCGGCAACAGCCATCAAAGAAACAATCTGTATCAGGTCTTCTGGAGGACGCCCCAAAGGTGGGTTAAACTCATTTTCCATGGCCCGGGAAAAGTTTTCCAGGTGTTCCCGGAACCGAAGTCCGCGATCGTTGTCCCCATCCATGGATAGGGAAGGCCATCCCTCGTTTTTGCTGTCCATCCAGAACAGTGCTTTCTCGAATGTCTTTCCATCCAGAAGTGCCGGGACTGCCCAATACCAGCGTTGGTCTAACAGTCCCCCCTTGGGGGCTTTTTTTGTCAATTCATACACCAGAGGCGTAATGATTTCCTCTACTTTTTCAAGCATTAAGCCAGTTGAAACAGGGGCACTATTTCCGTTGGACAGAGCAATCCGAAGCGGATCAACACAGGACGCCAGGGTTGGACTTGGATACATAAGCAACAGTACCGGCATCCCGGTAAAACGGTCTTTTTTTCCTCTGGAAAAGCGCAGCAGAGGACGCATTTTTTTGGAAAGTCGGTCATGTCGGATTTTACGTACATTTTGGTGGTACATGGAAAACATACGTCTTTCCGCTTCATAAGAACACAGGGCAGCAATTGCGTCGGGTACGGCGGCCCAGGCTGAAAATATCAGGGATTTCGTTGCATCCTGTACTTCCTCATAGTCACCTCCCGGCTGGCTATAGGGTAATGATGGGGGGAGCCAGAGAATTTTCCAAAGGCCCTTATCCAGAGTTTTTTCAAAAAGGTGGCGCATTCGTGGGTTCGCCGGTGTGATTTTCTTATAGTTTTGGATATCTATTTTCCGGAGCATACGATGCGAATGTTTTGAGACTGTCTTTGAAAGTTCCGGGTTGTTTTTTTTGCCGTGTTTTTCTACTTTGGTGCGGAACTCATATCGTTTAAGAAAATTTATCAGGTAAGGAGTGGACTTCCAGTATTCAACGATATCTCTTGCGCCGACGTGTGCCGCGACACTGTCTGCAAAGGCAGCCTCATGCAGATCTTCCTCCACCAGTTCCGGCTTGACAAGTATTTCCTGTAGCATGGAATCCTGGGCCCGGGTCATACGTACCCGTTCTGTCCGACACATAACCTGTAGCAGTTTTTCCTGTAGTGAATTCCGAACCCGGGTTGCATTCCCTTCTTCATTTTCGCCAAAAGAATATAGTGCCGATCTAAAGACTTGGAGTTCCCTGCGAACTTGAGCAACGACCTCGTCAGAGTCATAGAGGAAACGCAGCGTATCCAGGAAATCCTTATGGTGGTCATCTTCCTGTTCATAATCAAGGGAAAGCATCTTGTAGGGCGTGGCAGATAATAGTAATGTCTTAACGCCCGGATAGTTGAAAAGTTTTTGTGCAATACGGGCTTCTGGATTGTTTTCATCCAGAAGATTTCTGAAGCGCTGAAATTCATCCAGGATAACCAGGTCCGGCTCCAACTCAACAACACTTATCTCGGCAAGTCGTAACCGCAACTCTGATACGAGATATAGCCGGTCCGGATCATTCATTAGAATGCGGTGCTTTGATCTTTTGCAAAAATTTTCCAGTATGTGGTAAAACTTCCGATCTCTTTTAATGCTGCGTGCATATTCTTTGGCAATTTTCGGATCAATATTTTCTGGAGGGTATTTTAGTTTTTTCTTCCAATTGTCTTTTGAAACTGTACACTGTAACAAATATCTTAACCCGGACAGTTGTAAGGGTAGTCTGTCTTTCAATAGATGGTAAATCAAGGCGCGTTCATTGGAATGGCCCTGTCGGGATTTTGGATCGAAACTTGTGCCTGGTGT
Source organism: Candidatus Hydrogenedentota bacterium (assembly GCA_023145975.1). Classification (GTDB taxonomy): domain Bacteria; phylum Hydrogenedentota; class Hydrogenedentia; order Hydrogenedentales; family CAITNO01; genus SLFT01. The sequence goes on from JAGLCZ010000391.1 coordinate 3,780, forward strand.
CAGGCTCACATAATTAATTTTGTTTTTGCGTATATCAGCAAGTTGCATCGGCAACATAGTAAGACGGGTTGGACGTACAAACTCCTGCACACCGGATACGTTTAACCGGTTAATATTTTGGGAAGCAATGCTTATATTAGAGCAGATATAAACAATGTCTACGCGAATCCCCTGGGCTTTTAGGTGTTCTATTGCCTTGGCAATAATTCCTTTCGCGACCAAAGTCTTACCCAGGCCAACTTCGTCAGCCACCAGAAAACGGTCTATAGGATTTTGGTCTTCATAAAATCGGCGAAAAACGTAGTCTACAGTTTTACGCTGAAAGTCTTTTAGCCCTGCCATAACCTTCTCTGTATCGTTATGTTTGTCGCTCATTTGTTTTTCCCCTTATGTGCCCTGTCAAATACTTTCCACAGTTCAAGGAATTCCTTTGGAACAATATCACCTTCCATTCCTCTTGACATTAATCGGTCAACAACGTCCTGTACACTGGAAATCTTCTCAGGATGCCGGCTGAAAGCCCTGACCATTTCTTCCAGCAGTGGTGTGGATCGGTTGTCCATGCGCCAGGCTGCTTTGCTGTCTGTACTACCGGTCTGAACCGTTCCAAAGATACCGTCCATATCCTCACCCAGAAGCAGGAGGATATACCGCAGGAAATCATTACGGTTTTTCACTATCAATTTGAAGATGGCATCATCCCTGTCTGAAGGAAGGCCTTCAATCGGAAGATTCAATACCAACCGTGTTTTTTGGTGCAGGATTTCTTCCGTAAGTTCAAAGGCGATGAGACTGGTAACCGACTCCGTTGCATATTTGCCAATATCTACAGTAGCAGACAGGAACAATTCCTGTATATCTACCGCATGTTCATCGGATACAGTGATAGGCCAGGCCTTGACTTGGCTGATTCCGTGGAGGTTTACGATATTTTTGGCGACAAGGTGTAAATCCCAGGTATCTCCGTTTCGTGTGCACTGGATGCTTAAACCGGATTCGGAAAGTATTCTTTTTGCGCCGTCCAGTGTCTTTTGTGCTTCCATTTCTTTTTTATCTTCAATAGATATTTTTTCAGGTGGGTCATATTTTGATAAAAGTGGACCAAGACTTTCTTCGGAAAGAAAATTGTTTATACTACCGACACGATTCTTTTTTCCTGTCAGTTCCACCAGCAGTTCAATATTGTTTCCCCTGAAAATAGCCGCAGTAGTGGCGTTTGCAGAACCTAAATAAATACGTGCCGTACTGCCTTCTTCGCATATGTACACTTTGGCATGTAACCCGACTGTATCCCGGTGCTCCGGTTCCTCACCATCTTCGGTCTCGGCGGCATCATCCAGAACATACCAGTCTTCGCAACACTTAAAGGTTGTGCGGTTAAGTGCATTCAGTTCTTCCGGCCGGGAGATAATGGCAACAATAGTATCTGTATTTTCGTACAGATGCTCAACTGCCTTGTCGGAAATAAAGGGAGATATTATTACCATACGTTTGGACCATGCGGGTGTCCAGGCTTTGTTGGTCATCCCGAGAATATGAAATCCTATTTCTTCGAAACCTTCCGGCAGTTCCCACTGTGTTTTTCTGACTTCTTCAGCAAGGAATCTTGCCTGTTGTCGTTTTTCGCAGGAGACATGCGTTGTGGCAAGATCGGGAAGGTTTTTCAAAAAGATACTCAATGGATGGTTGGTAGCGATATTTCTACCGCTTACGGTTCCTTCGAGTTGCAGGGATATGTCCCACGAGCGGTCAAAGGTAATATTCCGGGACAAAACAAGCAGCCGGATCAGGGCCGGTTCATCCCTATCAGGTTGTACAAACCGTAACACCCAGACCTTGGGATGAAACACGCCGCCCCGGGGTGCTTTCACAGGGGTCACCATTTTTTCCAACAGCCCAAAAAGTACATTACTTCCGGAAGGGACTTTCATGCCTGCATGGTCCGCATAAACGCTGAAGCACCCTGAAAGGCGTCGTAGTGATTCAAGCAGCTTGATAGGGTCGGCTTCCTTTGCAGCAGTACTTTCCCCTAACGCGATATGGGTCGGCAGTGAAAGCAGCGCGGCTGGGTCAAGGGAATAGGTGGTTGCCAGTGCCTGGTCAAAAATGTACCCCGGCGGTGGTGTTACGGCATTGGTATACATACTGCGGACATCAGGATTCAGCATGGTTTCCCTTTTTCAGTCCTGCATACAAATCTGCAAGCAATATCTGTACTCCCGACCATCGGTAAGATAATTGTCTCGTACCTGCCTCTCCACTCCACTGGTCACGGGCACGTGCATTTACAAAACGGGAACGCGCTCCTTTGAGTTGCTTCTCCCGATTTTCTACCATCCGCCGGCTTTCCTTATCGTTTAGTACCCTACCACGGGTAGCAACCACGCGACTATGCCATGCCTGTACAAAAGTCCGTGTTTGACGCGTAATGGTGTGTCCGCGCCCTTCGGTTATTTCCCACAGTCCTTTCAGGGGGAGAGCAGCTGGATGACACGCTTTAAACCGTGAACGCCAATCCTCAAGATTTTTACGGTGTGTGACCACCAGTTCTTTCCGGTCTGCCAGCTCTGCCAGCATAAGGTTATAGAGGAAAGCAGCACCGTGCATGAGTGTTGAAAAGAATTTGCCATAATCCAGCAGTTGCCGCTGCTCCTTGCTAAAGCGTTTATAGTCGGGGTGTTCCCATGGAAATGCACAATCCACAGGCTTACTTTTCAATGCCAGCCAGGTCAGCAGACTGTCCCCCTGGGACAACCGTAACCGGTCCAACAGGAAACGGGCCTCTTCAACCTCCAAGTCAAAACTGAGTTTTTTTATTTTTCCGGGGAATCCTTTGGGCGGTGGCGGGACTTTCGTATGCCAGGTATGGGTTTGAACCAGTGTATCCGCATCGTCTTCCAGGCAGTCCCGCGTCAGGTTACGGCGACGGTAGATGTCGTCTATATGACGATGGTATTCCTGTTGGGAACAGTTGATTTGACGGATGCCCCAGGCACCCAGTCCGCTCCAATAAACAGAACTGGGGAGTCGTTTAAGATTGTTCCCTGCCATCTTGCCGAAAACACCCCCATTGTCTTCATTCTCCAGTAGTGGTGCCACAAGGTCCATTTCTATTCGGCGTGCCTTGGCGGAAAATTTTTCCGTGGGTATCTTCTTTTTTTCCAGGTTCGTGTATGTCCATGGTATAAAAAGCATATAGCGCAGCCGGGTCTGGATGGTGTTGGTACCGGGAAACAGGGCATCAGAAAAAGAATCGCGGAGGGCACCCAAACCCAATTCATCCCGGCTCTCCTTTTCCTGAAAGAGGGAAAGAATGCGTAGTGTCCGCTCCCGTGCAGCAGGATCGTGATCTATCCAGGTGATGGTCGAAGTCATGCCCCACCCCCTTCACTTTGATAGAGATCCTGCAGGCAGGAAAAACATGAAATATGAGTTCCCCCAAAACAATCAACAGCCATTATGGCCCCCTTTTCACCCAATTGGGTGTTCTAGCTACTACCAAGCCTCAAGGCTTTCAGTTAATTCAATAACAGTATAAACCCAAGGCTATTTCTATGGCAAGTTAAAAAACAGAAGCCTTGTCAGTGTATCAATT
>JAGLCZ010000392.1 GCA_023145975.1 Candidatus Hydrogenedentota bacterium
TGCAAAAATTTCCCCATCGCTCTGGTAAACTCTGTCAATCCCTACCGCATTGAAGGACAAAAAACAGGTGCCTTTGAAATCCTGGACGATTTTGACGGTATCGCCCCTGATTTCCAGTCCATGCCTGTAGGCAATGCCGGTAATATTACTGCCTACTGGAAAGGCTATAAAGAATATCAGGCAAATGGTAAAAGTGAAGGGCTTCCCCGTATGCTCGGCTTTCAGGCGGCAGGCTCTGCACCTATCGTACTGGGTCATCCGGTCAAGGAACCCCATACTTTCGCTACAGCCATCCGTATCGGTAATCCCGCCAGTTGGGAATCCGCTGAAGCGGCCCGCGATGAATCAAAGGGCTTAATCGATATGGTTACTGATGAAGAAATACGGGATGCCTATTCCCTGCTGGCGCGTACCGAAGGGGTATTCTGTGAGCCTGCAAGCGCTTCAAGTATTGCCGGACTCAAGAAACTGGCAGACAAAGGATTTTTCGATACGGTGGAACCCCGTACCGGCGATCGTATCCGCGTCGTCTGCATTCTCACCGGTCATGGATTGAAAGACCCCGATAACGCCATTGCTGTCGCCTCGGAACCCTGCACCCTTGATCCCTGTGAGGAAAAGATTGTAGAAGCACTGGGCTTTGCTGCTACGACGGTGTAGTACAGGAAAGTCATGCCGATTCTGCGCCCTATAGCTCCGACAATGCATCAGGTGTCCGATGAAAATCCTGCACTTGCCGCGTGGAAATATCCGGGTGAAGGTCCACCCATCTTATTTTGCCACTGCACCGGTACTTGTGCCCGAATATGGGATCCGGTTATTACACGCCTGTCCATAGCAAATACTATTATCGCCCCCGATACACGCGGACACGGTAACTCAGGAAAACCAGAGGTCGCAAAGGAATATACCTGGCATGGTTTTGCAGAAGATATCCTGCGTATTTTGGATGCAGAAAAAATTCCGGACGGCGCGTGGGCAGTAGGACATTCCGGAGGCGCATCTGCCATTGTATGTGCCGAATTGATGCAGCCGGGTCGTTTCTCACGAATCGTTTTGATAGATCCCATTATTGCCCCCCCCGCGTTCTTTTCCGATGCCCTCTCCT
>JAGLCZ010000393.1 GCA_023145975.1 Candidatus Hydrogenedentota bacterium
CCGGACAATGACTGGGAGCCTGTGGATAGTTCGGCAGCAGTCATTGCCGCACAGGGACTGCTCCGTCTTGGTAAATTTCTAGGTATACAAAAAGAGGGAAGACGGTATTATAAGGCAGGACTTGCCATATCACGCACCCTGTTTTCGCCTCCCTATCTTAGTGATAATCCCAAGCATCAGGGGCTGCTGCTCCACAGTATTTACCACCGTCCCAACGGGTGGGACTGCGTCCCCGCGGGCAAAAAAACACCTCAGGGCGAATCCTCCATGTGGGGCGATTACCACGCCATGGAGCTTGCAGTCTATTTACAGCGTCTCCTTAATGATCAGCCTTATCTGACTTTCTTTGCTTTTCCAAAATCACAAAACAGCAGGTGTGCCAGAGACTACTATTGATTCCGGCACCACCAAAAAATAAGCAAGATATCTGCTTATTCTATTTTATCCAAGAACACAACAGGTAAAGGAAATATACTATGCAGCAAGGCTATGTGCGTACCACTGCCGGCGATCTGGAGCGAGAGCGATTTTCTCCCAAAGCAAATTTCATTGAGGGCATGGGGATTATGACCTTTATTCTGGTAACCCTCTGGGGAATTGCTTATTCCTTCGGGGTAATGGAGGAAAGCAACGGGGTAAAAAAGTTCTCGGAAATATTGTTAACCCTCGGTGCGCTGTATATGCTTTTTGTCGCCCCTTTTCTCCATGGGGAAACGGCTTCCGCCTGGGGGCTCGGCACTCCCCGTGGGTTGTGGAAAATACTGAAAGAAGCAGCCCCGTTGAAACGCGCCGTTTTAGCACTTATTCTCACGGGACTTTTTGTGGGGCTGAACACCATGAACATCTATCACTGGGAAGAAGTCGTCAAATTCTTTAATCTCAGGGAAACCGGTATGACCGCATGGAAGCAGGGATTTCCCGGCATCCTGGGCATGGTCGCTTTTGGCAGTATCTTATCCCTGCTCATCATCACCTTCGGAATTCGGTATGACAACTTTTTGTCTGCCTTTCGTACTGCCATGATTGTGGCGTTACCCTTATTCGCCTTGATTCTTCTGGGTGCCGTGGCACAACGGGGCAGTGCCGCATTTTCAGATTTCAAAATGGGTGCATTTCTCCTCGGCATATTTGGTTATGTGTTCTGGGGATTCGTTCAGCAGCTGCTCTTTTCTTCTTATCTGGGCACACGCATACGCAAAGGATTCGGACCTTCCACCGCCGCTTCCAATGTAATCGCATTAAAAAATAGATTTGGATTTACGGCATCCGCAGCCACAATAGGTTCTTTTGCAACAGCGATCCTGCTGCTTATTTTACTGCGCGACGGGGAAGGAAATGCACTTCCCGGCTGGTCTGTTTTCGCCTTTGCCCTATTTTTTCTGCCGCTCTTTGCCGTATATGCGTGGTTTTTTGCACTGGACAGAAAGCGGCTGCTCGTAGCTACGCTGAGCGGTTCCTGCTTCGGACTCATCCACATAGATTCCTATGGGTTGGTGGGCGTAACTTTCCTGCTCGGTATTGCGCTTACCTATGTGTTCATGGTGGATGCAAACCGTAATCTCATCGCCCTGGGATTCATTCACGGACTGCTGGGTTCTTCCTTCGGCACTTTTTTCTCAGACGGTAAATCAGGCGCTCTGGAAGTGGACTACGGCGTTGGGCCGTGGAATGTAGATAACCCTACCTGGGGAGTCTTGATTTTTCCCGTACTGTGTATCCTGTTTTACGGTGCCATGACCTGCTGGTACACGCTGTTACATAAAGAAACGACACCTGCCTGATCCATAGCAAAGGATAAAACGAAAAAGGTATCGGCAGTATTTTTAGAACAGAGGAGTGTCAGGATATATTTCCCTTTTCTCTTTAGTGCTTTCAGGTAGGATGAAGACGGGGTGACATGGTATCCTTGTCTTGAGAAGCAATGATATATAAGGACAGTCAAAATGGTATCGTTTACATTACTTTTTTCGCGCCGTTTATTTCTTTTGGTACTGGCAATGTTTCTTGCTGTAGGGTGCGGGCAAATTACCGACAAAGACCGTATCAAAGTTGCCAAAATCGGGGAGAAATATATCACCCGGGGTAAATTATTCAAGTTGATTCGTGAAATGCCGGATGCGAAACGTCCCATAATTCGTAACCGCAGCGATCTGCTGCGCATCCTGAACCAGCACATAGACAGCCGTATCAAATTACCTTTGGGTCGTAAACTGGCTGCAGCGGGCAAGGTGAAAATTTCACGGGATCATGCACGGGAACAGTTTTTCCTGGAAAGCGGGGATGAAGCCAAGATGCTCCGTAACTCCTGGACCATGGAAGTCCCCCCGTCGGGGGTGGTCACACCGCTCATGAAAATATACGGACTGACCCCGGAATTATTGCAGTTCAACAAGGATAATGTCGATGAAGGTACCGATCGTGTGTTGGAAAAGATGCAGGGCGACAAGGCGGTAGAATACCTCGCTGCTGCGGCACTCAAAGAAGGACGAATCACCCTGGACTCTGCTGAGATTCAACGTGAATACAAGTTCATGAAAGAACAGCTGGTTAGCTATGAAGAAATAACCTTCATCGGCATACGCTTTCCATCTACCCTGGGGGACGCTTCGGCACAGGCGGCAAAAGTACTCGAAGAGATAAACGGGGGGATACCCTTTGATGATATTCTCAAGGAATATGCAGAGAAGGGTACGCAGGAAAATATCGGCTATATTATGCAATCAGATATTAGCAACAACCCTGCACTTGAAAAATTTCGGGGGTTCTGGTCGGCAGCCTCAGGGGCGGAAAAAGGGGCGATTATCGGTCCCGTATACTTACCTGCCTATCAGCAGGTCGTCGAAGATAAAGACGGAAATACGCGGGCGATAAATATGCCGGACGCCTATCTTATTCTGAAGGTTCTGGACCATAGACCCGAGCATGTAATGAGTTTTGAAGAAGCAAAATCACTGGCGGCAGCCCCCTTGCTGAAAGCAAAGATGATGCACCTGCTGCGAGATGAAAAGGGAGTCGAAGTGTATGAAGATAAACTCCCCGAACCGTCACAAACACAAGGTCCTACTGTACTATAGAAAATTTGCAGCGTTCTATTATTTAATGCTGCTCCCGGGGCTGTGCCCTGAACTACAAGGAAAACGAGATATGAATTATCCGGTCATAACCGTCGTACTCTTCGCCACAATCGGCTTTTCCGCACAAGCAGAATTAATATTGCCAAAATTCCATACGAATGTGGAAATTTATCGCGTGTTTGGTGCAGAACATCCGGGTCCCTACAAACATCCTGCCGCCATCACACAACTGGAAAATGGCGATCTTTACATTGCCTATTACGGGGGTGCCAACGAGTATGACAAGAAAACGGCGGTATACGGTTCACGCAGATGTGCAGGGGAATCGGTGTGGTCAACACCCGTATCTATTGCATCCACTCCCTTTCAGGGTGTCGGTAATCCCGTAATCTGGCAGGCACCTGATGGAGTGGTATGGCTGTTTTATAATAACCAGCATGGCGATACCTGGTCCAGTGCGCGGGTACAGGCAAAAATTTCAGAAGATGGTGCACGCACGTGGTCCGATTCCTTTATGCTGGTCATGGAAGAAGGCTCCATGGTACGCGGTCAACCAATTGTACTCAACAACGGCGATTACCTGCTGCCCCTATACAATGAAACGGGCGGAGATCGGGAACGCAGCGACAATGACACGTGCAGCTATTTTCTGCGATACGATCCCAAAACGCAAAAGTGGCAGGAAACCAACCGTATCCACTCGCCGGAAGGGAACCTGCAGGCGCAAGCGGTACAACTGTCCGATACCGAACTATTTTGTTTTATGCGCCGAGGCGGCGGCTACGAAGCTACGGACAACGGTTGGATGCTGCGATCAAATTCCAGTGACGGAGGCTATACCTGGACCGATGCGAAACGTACTGCATTCCCAAATCCGAATTCAGCGATTGAGCTGCTCAAACTGCATAACGGCAATCTTTTACTGGTGTACAACGATAATATGAATGATCGCACGCCCCTCACCGTTGCTGTCAGTACAGACCAGGGAAAAACCTGGCCCCATAAACGCGCGATTGCAGGCGGAAAAAATTCCTATGCGTATCCCTATGCGGTTCAGGGCAAAGATGAAAAGGTTTATCTGGTATATACCACGAATAATCGCACTACCATTATGATGGCAGTATTTGAAGAAGCCGCAATAACAGAATATACGGATTAACAATAGAATATGATCTCTGAAATCTCAGGAAAGGTACTTCTGCTGGCGGTACTGTTATTTTCTATGCAGGCAGGAGGCGCACCCAATCCCGTGCTGCCCCGTGCAGCGGATTCCGGAGTCCTCTACTTCAACGGTCACTATTACCTGATGGGTTTTTGTACCGATGGTGCTTTCTATAAATCTCAAAACCTTGTAGACTGGAACGGACCCCACCACGCCTTCTCAATGAACAACGAATGGGCAACAGGAGAAGCGGGTAAAGATACTGAAATACATGCCTGCGATATTGCGATTCATAATGGACAGTTTAACCTGTACTGGTCTGTGAACTATGGGGAACTACGTGCCGTCGGACGTGCTGTTTCCGACACGATTCTCGGTCCCTATTATGAACCCGAACAGAAACATCCCTTTGACGGGCGCATCGATCCCCACCTGTTTCGGGATACTGATGGACGCTGCTATTTTTACACGGTAAAGTTTACGGAGGGTAATGTTATCTACGGACAGGCCATGAGCGGACCGGATGCACTCATTGGTGAAGCCAAATCTTTATTGAGTGCCGTTCCACATACCTGGGAATTCATGGATCACAAAGTCAATGAGGGTCCCTGCGTGATACGCTACCGTGATCGCTGTTTTATGCTGTACAACGGCAATCATACGGGTCTTTCCTATGGCAATTATGGTATTGGATGTGCAGCATCAGACGCGCCCCTCACCTTCAATAACGATACAAAATACCCTTTCCCATTACTCCGCACGAACTGGGATCGTATCTACGAAAATTCCCGTGCCCTGTCACCCATATCCCGCAAAGAGGGTGTCCTGTGGAAATTCACCGATACGACACCTGCTGACACCTGGGCAGCACCCATGTATGATGACAGCGAATGGACTGTGAAGGAAGGTTCTTTCGGCAACCAGAAAATATTTATGCTTGGCGGCACATTGCGGTCCACCTGGAATAGCAGTGAAATTTGGACACGTCGTAAATTTATGGTGGAAGAAAAAATCATCGCCGAAGATTTATATGTATTCATTAACCATGATGCAGATGCAGAAGTTTTCCTGAATGGCGTATTGGCATGTTGCGTATCCGGATTTTCGGGTGGGTACAAGTTAAAATCTGTCACCGCGAAAGCCACTGAAACCCTGCATCAGGGTGAAAATGTACTGGCAGTACACTGTACCCATGATGATGTAGGTGCCCAATACATCGACGCAGGACTCTATCTATTCCCGCCGAATCATGCTGAGATTGCTATTGAGAACTGTGGTCAGCCCAATCTCGTACGCGGTCCCAACGGCTTCGAATGGTGGCTGGTTTATTTTGCCGTATACGATGGAAATCCAATGCGCAGCCAAGGCATAGACCGTGTACATTTTTTCGACAAGGAGCTGGTCATGATGCCTCCCACGTCTCCGAATACGCCCGGCGAATGGCAGCTGCCCTCGGCACCCACTTTTTCTGATACTTTCGATGAGACTGATATGGCGCAGGTTTGGACTGTAGATTCCGGATCATGGAACATTAAACAAGGAACACTAACTCAGGATGAAAATGCGAGCATACGGGAAATCCATTTGAACCTGCCGACACAACGCCATTATCTTTTTGAAACAGGACTGTTATTTTCAAAAAATACAACAGGGCAAGCGGGCATCAAAGTCGGACAGCAAGGCGTGTACATAGGACTTGATCGTGCT
>JAGLCZ010000394.1 GCA_023145975.1 Candidatus Hydrogenedentota bacterium
ATTGATGTCGCAATATTATCATATTGCGACATCAATTTCAAGATTTTCAGCAAATCGTTTATTTTGTAACGATTGTAGATGGGGTGGCTTGGTGTATTAAATGTTACGCGAAATATCATTTGGTCGGATGTTTTTGCTAAATTATATATGATATTTATGTTTTACTATAAAACCTAGGGGTGGGTGAATTGGAGCCGTTGGGGAGGGATGGATTACTTTTAGCAGAATTAAATTTTCAGTAGGGCTCTATTATTTTACTTATAAATTATGGACCCTACGATTTGTATATTTATTAACCGTATGTGGTAGGATAGCGTATCAGGTCTATTTAGTTTGCCACTGATTTTTGGGAATACCTTATGAAACTCTTTTTTTACAGTGCATGGATTTTTTGTTTTTTTTGTCTTTCGGCATTTGCGGAGGAAGAAATATTGGGGGAGTTGGACCGGGTACTGCGCAACGCGCATATTGGCGTTACATTCAATGAATTTATATCGGTTCATCCCGAAGCGGTCTACAGTGATATCGATATTCGTGATATGCCTGTATCTCTGGAACGCCCCGGTGCATTACTGCTTAGTCATGACTCTGACCCATTCCTTGGAATGGCTTCCTATGCCAATATTGGTTTTCGGGAGGGAACGTTATATGAGTTGGTGGCAGTGTGGAATGGTGAAAGTTCAGTTGTTAAAAATATGGGTGGTCGCTTTTTCGCAGCAGCAATTTCACGTCACGGTCAGACTTATCTTCGCAAAACAATTTTGGTATATCCCCATACCGCCGAGGAACGCCCTGTTGCAGTAGCGATGTGGCAGGAATCTGACGCAGCCATTCTGGCATTTTATACTCCCGCTTCGTCCACAGATGCCCCGTCCAAAGCGACTTTGACCTATGCCCAGTTTATGCCGGACGATCTATTTCTGAAGGATATTTTTGAAAAGAATCTTCCTACAGCGGAACAGCAGGAAGAAGCCTGGTTGCTATTGGAGAGCATAATGCCTGTATTGGAAGTAGGGAATGGGACACAACAACAGCCATGAATATTGTAATGATGGTTATAGATACATTGCGTGCCGATCATCTTGGATGTTACGGTTATCATCGCAACACGTCGCCTTACATAGATGATTTTGCAAAAGATGCGGTGGTTTGTGATACGCATTTGTCTCCTGCAATTCCAACCCATCCTGCTTTTACCACGTTGAATACAGGACAGTTCAGCATTACCCACGGTGTTGTTGCTCACAACGGTAATAGTCTAATTCCCCGTTCCTCTCCCTGGTTACCTTCACTTCTTCATAAAAACGGCTATACAACTTGTGCCGTGGATAATCTGAGCCAGTGGCAGTTTGATTTTCATCGGGGCTACGAATTTTATATTGACCCCACCCAGCGTAATGCCTTGAGTTTGAATGCAGATAATCGACAGATTAATAGTCGGGTTCTGCCGTGGCTTGAACAGCATCACAAGGAAAATTTTTGTTTATTTGTTCACTATTGGGATCCTCACACGCCGTATATGCCGCCTCGTGCCTATCGGAACCTGTTTTATAAGGGTGATCCCCATGATCCGAAAAACACCACACTGAATGGTTTTGAGCGGCATCCCCTCGGGCGTATTTGGCGGGACACCTGGTTCAAGCAGTTGGGTGGTTCCATCACGGATGCAGCGTATATTGAAGCTTTGTATGATGCCTCAATTCGCTATTGTGATGAGGGGATAGGTTTGTTATTGGAGACTCTTGACAAACTTGGACACCGGGAAGATACCCTTGTATTACTCCTTGCCGATCATGGAGAGATGATGTACAGGCATGGTATTTTTTTCGATCATCATGGGCTTTACGAAGGTAATATTCATGTCCCTTTGATGGTGCGGCATCCTGAATTTACCCCCCGGCATGTGAATGAAATGACTGCTCACGTAGATGTGGCGCCTACCATTTTGGATATGCTTGGTATTGATATACCGGAGGCAATGGAAGGTGAATCTCTGGTGCCGTGGCTTACGGGTGCAACGGAAAAGAAATTACGCGATTATATTGTATGTCAGGAATGCACATGGCAGATGAAATGGGCAGTGCGTACCAACACACATAAATTTATTCTTGCGCGACAGCCCGACAGGTATAACACACCTATGCGTGAGCTGTACGATATCAGAAATGATCCTGATGAGCAGATTAATATTGCAGAACAGGATCGCGCACAGGCACAGAAGCTTGAGTCGTTGCTCGAATCATGGATTCATGAACACATGTCCCGGACGGGTCAAAGCGAAGATCCGCTTATTGCGCACGGGCTTAGTCTTGGAAAGTGATAGTCTTTGCTGGAAAATATCACGGGGTGATTTATTCCTGCCATTCTGTTACTGCCTGTTTTTCGCTGATGAATCCATAGTAGCGGCCGCGCCAGTAGGCATCAATATACGCTGCACCACCAATTTCGCGGCGCATGTTATAAATGAACTGCAATACAAGGTGTCCGTTCTCCCAGGTTTCGCCCCGGTCGCGGGATACAAAGAGTCCGGCAGGGGTACTCGCAAAGACATCCGTGCTTGTAGCCGGTGAAAATACGGCATAGGAACGACAGATATCGAGTCCCTGTGTTTTCAATTCCCAGGTTGTGCCCCCATCGCTGCTTTTTAGGACACCGTTATCAGCCGCTTTGAACTGGATACCGGGAGCTTGCGCGTTTTTTTGAGGCACCTCTTCAATTTTATCCCAACGTTGTCCGATATCTTTGCTGCGCCGATACTTGTTGCGAAACACGCCGTTTTCGGTAATGACATCGAAGGTGTTGGATAATTTTGGATCAACCTGTACATTCACTACTTTGCCGCTTCCCTCCGGCAATGTCAGTGGGATCCAGTCGGTTCCTGCGTTCAGGGATAGCTGCACCCCCTTGTCGGTTATGGCGTATAGAATGCGTACCTGTGGGCCTGCAATAATTTTGCGTGCCGGCGAACACAGGCTTAGGCTGATAGGGCGCCATCCCCCTGCTGTTTTTGCGCCGTCACGGGATTGATAAATAACGCCGTCGGTATCCACGGCATAAATAACCACAGGATCTGCTGCAGGTACAGACAAGTCCACAATACTGCGGCTGAGCCATCCATCGCCTTGCAGCAGGTTCCCCTTCCAAATATATTCATTATCCCAGGCGGCGGCATACAGGGGATACGGCGCTTTCAGTTCAGGATGCAGACTGCTCATACGCGGGTGAAGCGTGGTATCTGTGGGCCAGCTTTGTAAAGAAAAAAGTGCCTGTTTCAGTGCCGCATCGCGCCCCGGTGCGTCTGGCGTAATGCCCATGTAAATGTAGGTGAATAAACTTTGCGCGTCTGCTTTGTGGTTTGCCCAGATAGCTTCTAGAATCACCCGATACGCTGCCAGCAGTTCGGGATCGTTTTCAATACGGAAGAGATTTTCCAGATGGTTCAGTACATGCTCTCCATCATCAAAATCTTTCTCTGTTACAAAGTCTGTAAGTCCCCGTACCTTATATTGGGTGAGAAGTTTTTCGTATGCCGCCTGATATTTTGAATCGCCTGTGGCGTGGTAGGCTGTTTTTGCACCGGCAATCGCCATCATGATCCGCATGTCCAGCGTTTCCCCATCGGTGAAACCCAGGATGGGTGTCTTACGTTCATGCCCGATGTGCCAGATATTAAAGTCATTATCCACCCAGTAGCCTACCAGTGCGTCAATGGCTTCACGGCAGCGATCTTTTTGTATGTCGTTGGCACACAGATCATAATAATGTCCCAGTCCGGCGATGGTATCGCTGTAGTTGTGATGACTGGGGTCGCCGCGCCAGCGCAAGTCCTTATATTCCCCGGCCCCTTGATACCAATTATCACGGGGACGGCTGGAATAGCGTTCTTCATAAGATTCGCCGTGACCGATGGCATAGCCCCGTGCTTGCAGGCCGCGTACTCCTGTGACCAGCTGACATCGGTAGATGGCCTCGAAAATTTCATCGGCACGTGTTCGGGCATCATCCAGTACCTCTTTCGGTGCGCCGCTTTCTTTCAGGAAAGCGTAGCGATATGAACATCCCGCCAGATAGTTGGAAGTCCAGCATACGGCATGGGCAATATCACAATAGCCCAGTGTGGAGAAATCCGGTTTTCCAGTGACCAGATTCACTTCAACCTGGCTCGGATACAATCCCAGGATATTATGAAAATCGCGGGCATTCTGTTCCAGCGCCTTTTCCTTCACATCGAGGGGAAGTTTCCAGGAGTCATCTGTACCGGCGGCATTCATTGCAATAACGCATAGGAAAATTACACTTAAGCTTCGCATCACATTCTCCTTTTTTATGTACTTCAGTTTGAAATCAATTTCATTTTTTCTACTGTGACATGTCATTATAGTATTGAAATCGTCAGGAACCCAATTTTTTCATAAAAAGAGTCGCAGGGTCAAAAGCGAAGGATAGCATATATGATTAACTTTGAACGTCTGGCGGAACAGGCGTTCACGCCGTATTGGAAAGCACTTGGAATCGTTGAGTAGTATGAACCATAACAGAACAATTCTTATTGCAGGCGCTACCGGTTATGTCGGTGGACGCCTTATCCGTACCCTGGAAGCGGAACAGGAACAGGTGCGCTGTCTTACCCGACGGCCGGAAGCATTACATAAACGGGTAACTTCGTCTACGGAGATTGTTAAGGGTGACTTGTCGGATCCGGCATCGTTGGTTCAGGTATTTCACGGGGTTGACGTTGCCTATTACCTGGTCCATTCGTTGGGGAACAAAGGGGATTTTGAAGCGGAGGAAGCGCGTACGGCGCAGCATTTTGCGGCGGCGGCAAAAGAGGCGGGAGTGAGTCGTATTATTTATCTGGGTGCGTTGTGCGATCCAGCAGTTCCGCCTTCATCGCATTTGCGCAGTAGGATTCAGGTGGGCGAAATACTGCGTGCATCCGGCATTGAGACTATTGAGTTTCGTTCGTCCATTATCATCGGCAGCGGTAGTTTATCCTTTGAACTGATCCGGGCGTTGATGCAGCGCTTGCCGGTGATGGTAACGCCCCGCTGGGTATCGGTACAGGCACAGCCCATTGCTATTGAAGATGTGCTCTCCTATTTAGCCTCGGCACTTGAATTGCCGGCGGGGTCACACCGCAGTTATGAAATAGGCGGCGCCGACTGCATGTCCTATCGCGACTTGATGAAGGAATACGGGCGGGTAGTCGGATTACATCGTATTTTCATTCCTGTTCCTGTGTTTACTCCGTGGTTATCCAGTTTGTGGTTGGGACTTATAACGCCTGTATTCGCTTCCATCGGACGCCGCTTGATCGAAAGTGTTACCACTCCCAGTGTTGTACTTCAAAAGGAAGCGCTGCAGGATTTCGATATTCGCCCGTGCGGTGTGCATGACGCAATCGTTCATGCGTTGCGCAAGGAAGATCAGGAGTTTTCAGAAACCCATTGGGCAGATGCGTTATCTACCGTCGAAAAGCCCGGTTGGGGGGGCGTTGCTTTTGGCAATCGCCTTGTGGATAGCCGGTGCCTTCATGTTGATGTATCCCCGGAAGTTGCTTTTGCTGTGATTCAGCGTATCGGGGGTAAGACGGGCTGGTACTATGGGGATTGGTTATGGTTCTTACGCGGATTGCTGGATCGGGCAGTGGGCGGTGTCGGAATACGTCGGGGCAGACGTGATCCGGAACATTTACGGCTGGGGGATGTGGTGGACTGCTGGCGTGTGGAGGTTATTGATTCGCCGCGACAGCTTACTCTCGCTGCCGAGATGCGTGTGCCCGGTCGTGCCTGGCTCCAGTTCGAAGTAGAGCCGGATGGCGATGGCGTAATGATCTGTCAGACCGCAGAATATGATCCCGTCGGCTTGATTGGGCTGGTGTACTGGTATTCACTGTACATTGTGCATCAGTTTGTATTCGATGGTATGCTGAAGGGAATCGCCCAAAAAGCACTGGAAACTGATGCGTACCGGGATACATAATGAAAAGAGAGTGGCTCTGCAGCGGATAGTTTGTTATACTGCCTTCATTCTTGAAATACAAGTGCTCTCAAAAGAGCAGGAGGAAATTTTATGCACCAGGGATCGAATCAACCGCCAGAGTTTGTAGAACACCTGCAGGCAATGGTGGATAAAGTCAACCAAAACAACAATGGTCCCCGTATTGTGGCGATTGCCCTGTTTTTTGCACTTGCAGTTTTGCTTGCTGTGAGTATGGGACTTAGCGGGGTTTATACTGTGGAACCCGACGGGCAATCAGTGGTGAAACGATTGGGTAAGGTGGTGCGCATTTCCGAGCCGGGACTGCACTTCAAGATTCCTTTTGGAATTGAACGGCAGTATTTTATTCCCACCGAACGTGTGCTGAAAGAAGAATTCGGATTTCGCACGGTGGCACCGGGGGCGCGTACCGTATATGAGAAGCGTCCTGAACGGCGGGAAGAGTCGTTGATGTTGACAGGCGACTTAAAAGTTATTGATGTGGAGTGGGTGGTGCAGTATCGTATTGAAAACCCCGACCGCTATCTGCATCAAGTGCGGGATAACGCTAAAGCGATTCGGGATATTTCAGAAGCGGTGATGCGTCGTATTGTGGGCAATTCGCTGGGTTCGGATGTGCTTACAGAAAAACGGGTGAAGGTGGCACAACTGGCACGGGATGAGATTCAAGAGATTTTGGCGAGTTTTGAGATGGGAGTTCGGATTCAAACGGTGGAATTGCAGGATGTGACACCGCCCGAACCCGTCAAGCCTGCTTTTAATGAAGTGAACGAGGCGGAACAGGAACGGGAAAAATTGATTAACGAGGCAGAAAAGAAACGTAATCAGGTTATTCCCCGTGCGCAAGGGAAGGCGGAACAGGTGCTTGAAGAGGCGGAAGGATATCGTGCCAGCCGGGTTAACGGTGCACTGGGCGAAGCGGGGCGTTTTTCGGCCATTTATAAGGAATACCAGAATGCGAAGGAAATAACACGACGACGCTTATATCTGGAAATGATTGACGAGGTGCTTCCCGCCCTGGGTCAAATCTATATCACTGAAGAGGGACAGAGTCAGCCGTTACCGCTCCTTACCCTGGGAGCGGAAGGGCCCTTGTTGCGGCCTGCGAAGAAAGGAGGTCAGCAATGACTAAGCAAGAAAACGTACAGACTATGAATCCTGCGGGATTCCCATCAAAAATATTTATTGCGGCTGCGGTTTTATTCGCTCTGGGCATCGCGTTACTCTTTGGAAGCGCCTATACCCTCGATGAAGCGGAGCAGGCTATTGTCGTTCAGTTTGGACGTCCCGTTGGTGGGCCTGTAACGGCACCGGGGCTTCATTTTAAGATGCCCTTTATGCAGGAAGTGCGTCGTTTTGACAAGCGTCTTCTCTCGTGGG
>JAGLCZ010000395.1 GCA_023145975.1 Candidatus Hydrogenedentota bacterium
TCGAGATAGGCATCATTCACAAATTCGATAATTACCAAATCAGGCTTAGGCGCCAGAACATCACGAACATAATCATGTTCACTGCCTGCAGGGGATTGCATATAGGCGGAACTGCTTGCACCGCCCCAGCCCGCATTCTTCCAGGTTACTTGCGATATAGGAAACTGTTCTTTGAGCCGTGTCATAAATTGGCTTTGCCACCAAAGCGATTGGTCACTACCCACGCCGCCGCCGCAAGATACACTGTCACCAAATGTCACCAAGGTCAGAGGAATACCTGTCCTCAATTTTTCCAATGTTTTCGGAAGTGATTCTTCTGCTGCGCAAAGCGAATCTGACTGCCCATCCCATCCCTCAAAAGAAATGGGGTAGAGGTTATCCTTCGTAAGTTTTTTTCCTCTACCGGGTATCCATACACGCGCAACAGGAACAAAACCTGCTGTCTCCGCTCCGGGTAATACTACTCCCAACGAAGGGATACCCGCGAATAAAAAGACTTCACCCGACGCATTCACTGCAAGGGTGTCAAGCCGATCCTGTTCATAGTCATAATCAATAAACACTTCCTGATTCTCACCAATGGCGCTGCCTTTTATTCGCCCGAAACTCCCCCATTGAGAATCAATTTCATAATCCCTGCCGTACACAAACTGGACGGCCTCTTCACCCGCTGCTGACTTCACCTGCAAGGTTTCTGGATAAAACCGGTCTGTAGCAGAACACTCTGCAGTCTGAACAGCGTGCAGCCTTACTCCCTTTCCCCATCCTCCAGCATCGGGATTAAAGAGAGCTACAGCAGCATGCCGTTCATCATGAATGGCAATACGTTGGGGCGGTGTAATATCAAAAGTAACGGGCTCGGAAAGCGTAATGCCGCCGACTGTACCTGAACCGATTTCAATGCGCCAGTCCGCTACGACACGCATCTCCAAAGATCCATCACAAGCAGTTAAACACAAGCACGACAATAACGTCAATGATAATACCGATCCCATAAAAGATTTCCTTTTCAAGTTCTTATCCTACCATAATACCAGACAATCCAAGTTCAAGGCTATCGCTATCTTCCCATTTTTCAATCGAAGCAACAGGAAAAACTTAATTTTCATAGTGAAGTACAATGGGCGGTACTGATACAATAGAAAGATGTTATATCTTAAACTAATACCAAAAGTTATACTGGGGATACAGCGAAGTATTCCAGCTGGTTTTATACTCCTCTTGCTGGTGGTACCATCCGCAAGACTCCATGCCTGTGATACAGGCACGGTACGCGATACTGCTTTTAGCAGTGTACGTGAGAATTTCTGGTTGGGCATGGTATTTGACGAGTCAGATACAGAAAGTCAGAATCGCTATAATACACTGTCAGACTGGCTTGATGAACACGGGGAAAACCTGAACATTAAAGTAGAACATATCCTCCCAAACGATACCATGTATCTACGTCTACGCTATGGGGTGACAACACCTCCAGAAAAATTACCCATCACCTATTTTTCCGGTCACCATCCTGCCACCTCACGCTCAATATGCTATTTTGACTGGACACCCGCTCCAAAAATATCGCTACTGAAAAATCTAAAATCCAATGCGGTACTTTCTGCCATTAACAAAGATACCGCTGATAAATGGGGCACAATACTTTATGCACGCGGCACGGGTTCGAATAAGCGTGAAGAGGTGGAAAAGGTTGTTGAACAATGGCAACGTTCTCATGCCCCGGGTATTACCATGATTACAGTGGATCGTCATGCCCCGGAAAATAAATTTATCTGCGCTGTGGCAGGCATTACAGAAGAGGGCGAAGACTGGGTCGGGATTACCTTTGCCAAAGGACGTATACTGACCCCAATACTTGTAGGCGATGCCATTACCACCCGAAAGTTGGATCAAATGCTCAACCAACTTAC
>JAGLCZ010000396.1 GCA_023145975.1 Candidatus Hydrogenedentota bacterium
GGGTTCTCAGATACCTCCATAGCAACCTCTTTTTCAACAAGTCCCTGGGTGATCAAAAGATGGAGACTGTCGTTAAAGGACAACATTCCTTCTTCCTTACCTGATGCGATAACGCTATCCAACTGGAGGATGCGATTCTCCTTGATGAGTTTTTTGGCTGCTGGATTTGCCACCAGCAATTCACACGCAGGTACGCGCCCGGTACCATCTGCCCGGGGCAATAGGCGCATACACATAATACCGTGAAGATTCAAAGAAAGCTGCGAACGAATCTGATCATGCTGGTTTGGGGGAAACAGATCAATAATACGATCTATGGTCTGCATAACATTCGTGGTATGTAACGTTGTAAACACGAGATGCCCCGTTTCCGCCGCACTCAGTGCCGCCTGAAAGGTTTCCAGATCGCGCATCTCCCCCACGAGAATAACATCGGGATCCTGACGCATAACCGATGTCAGCGCAGAAGTAAAATCAACGGTGTCCATCGCTATCTCACGCTGACTGACAATAGCCCGTTTGTCATTGTGCAAATACTCGATAGGGTCTTCTATAGTCACAATATGACAACGGCGTTTCCGGTTAATATAATCCACGATTGAAGCGAGTGTCGTAGTCTTACCACTACCTGTGGTACCTGTAATCAAAACCAGACCGCGCTGCACCATGGCAAAACGTTGTAATGCATCGGGCAAATGCAGCTGCTCAAAGGATTGCATGACCGTCTTGATACGACGCATCACACAAGATATGGAGCCACGCTGCCGATACACATTAACCCTGAAACGACCCACCCCCTTTTCGGTATAAGACAAATCTACTTCACCCCGTTTACGAAAATGCTTGAACTGCTCGGCACTCAGCATAATCCCGAGTATTGCATCTATCATTTCGGAGGTAAACGGCTGCCCCTCCTGAGGCATCATAACGC
The DNA here is from genome assembly GCA_023145975.1 of Candidatus Hydrogenedentota bacterium. Taxonomy (GTDB): domain Bacteria; phylum Hydrogenedentota; class Hydrogenedentia; order Hydrogenedentales; family CAITNO01; genus SLFT01. The sequence goes on from JAGLCZ010000396.1 coordinate 932, forward strand.
CATCGATCCGAAGCCAGGGTACATTACCCACCTTGAGGTGAATATCGGAGGCATCTTTTTGTACAGCACGCTGCAGCAATTTTTGAAATATGGCTCTCATCGATTTTTCCTCGCTTTATTTCTCCTTCGC
>JAGLCZ010000397.1 GCA_023145975.1 Candidatus Hydrogenedentota bacterium
CTTCAACGGGTTCTTCACCCCTTCCTACAAGTACTGAAATGGGATCTATCAAAAGTGTCGCGCCCCACGCATTCACACCAGGTATACCCGACGAGGAAGTACCCGCTACAAGAATTTGTGCGCCCGTTCCATTTGTTTCAACAGCAGTAAATGCACGATCTGCCCCGCTCAGATAGAGCGAAACATTCCCTGGATTGACATTAGAAGCTGCTGCACCGGCAATCAACACTACCAGCAAGAAACATGTAACAGATTTCACAATAAATTCCCTTCTTTGTGATTTTTGACGTGTAGGCACATCAAAATCACCATAAAATAATTTCACTTAAACCCGAATCCCAGACAGTACAAGCATTCCCAACAGGCTTGACTATAACAAAGCGACACCTGTTATTCAAATCCCCCGAAAAGAAGCTGGCAAAAAAAGAAAACACACCGCAGTATCCATCTTTAGAATACAATTCATAAAAACAGAGAAATAAGCGCAGCAACTCCTACCTGCAATTAATATTTGATCTGTTTTTCTACCTTGACCTGTTTCTGTACATCATCTTCCGCGCAAGAGATAAGAATACGAAATCCGACATTGAACACCCCTTGCCATGGTTGATAAGGCAACCGAAATGCCGCACGGGCACGCATGGGACGATCATTCCAAGACCCGCCACGAACCACTTTCCTGCTACTGTTTTCCCGATCATTACGACCATCATCAGCCTTATAGGGATAGGGCTGGCTACTTGTCAACGTCCATTCGCTCACATTACCATGCATATCATATAATCCCCATCCATTGGGATTATACTGACCTACCGCCGTTACAATACGTTCCCCATCATCAAAACGGGCATCCTGCGGCAAAAAATTCTGGAAGGAATTTGGATTGGGGATGGGTTGCGGATTTACACCCGTTACAGCAAGCAGGCGCATAGAGACATCTGCCAGGTTGGCACAGGTACTAAAATCGGTATCCAAAGTGCCATAGTACATATCGTCATCACTTCCGGCGCGACATGCCCATTCCCACTGCGCTTCAGAGGGAAGAGTCGCCTGTATTCCATGGACTTCCGACAACCACTCACAGAAACCCAGCGCATCGTGCCAAGTAATGCGGATAACGGGCTGTTCCGGCTCATTCGCCGGATATCCAGGCGTTGTATGATCTTTGTGATGCTGATCAATATAACGGCTGTCATGCAGGGAATCAAAACGGCTGTATTGCTGATTGGTGACTTCTGTTTTTCCCATCCAGAAAGGCTTTTTAATTTGTACTACTGTCATGGGAGACTCATCTGAACATGCAGTACCCCCCATAACAAATTCACCTGCAGGTATTAACACAAAATCCATGCGGACGCCATTCCCCAGATCGATTGTGCGCTGGATTTCACTACCTGATGCCGCCTGCCGTGCCATGGCTTCCTCCGGCGTAAAAGGCCACCCCTCCAGTTCAGGAACTGTTTTGTCAAATTTCGGTGGGGTCGGCTTGATAAAATCACAGGGATAATCCGCCACAACCAGTTCTTCCTCGCTTGGATCGTCCGGCAAACAGGCATAAAGAGACTGCATTTCTGCACGCCGCTTCTCAAAATCACTCCGGATTTCACGATGATCCGTCCAGCGCCCATGATCCGGTACATTCAAATCAATCCAGGTAACCAGGCGATCCCAAGCTTCGTCATCCAGTTTTACGCCTTTGTGCCCCTTCTGCAGCATCTGAATAAGTTCACTGGTATCGGCATGCCATTCCAGAGGAACAGGCACATGATAATCGCTCTCCGGTCCGGGACGGCGCACATAAGGATGTAACGCCAGATATGATTTATTGAAATTTGACCAGCCCCGCTCTTCATGATGAGTAAAATCCGGCCGTGCGTCAATCTCCGTTTTTTCAGGATTATGGCACCCGACACAATAGCGATCCAGCACAGGCTGTACTTCATGATGAAAACTGAACCCACGCGTTTTACCATACCAGGGAGCAATCTCATCCGGTACATGACGCACCGCCAGCGTGTTCTGTGGCGGCGGCGACATATTCTGGGACTCGTGACACCCCACACAGGACAGGACTTCACCCGGCATGGCGGTAAACCAGGAACGCATTACCTGCAGAGATTTGTTCTCTGCATCAAGGGGCTGCACCGCAATAGGCGTATTGGCAGGCACTTTGAAATAAGCAGAACCATCTTCGAATACAGGCACCGTACCCAGAATCCTCCGTACATCCCAAGGACCTTCAACGCCCACCTGTATATGGCCCCCCATCTTCGGATACGCATATTGGAAAGAAAAGAGACGCAGTTTTTTTACTGTGCCCCGGGGCACACCCTGAAGTCCCGGTCCTGCATACACATCGGTAAGATATACCATAGCATAGTCTTTTTCCAGATTTACCCGGTCAGGAATAACAGGCGGGCGCGAACGCTTGCGTAATGGCACAGGCTCGAACAGGGCATACCCCGGTTCTTCACGCAGCAGCAGCATATTATCAAATACATCCACCAGGTAGATTCCCCACGGTGAATCAGGATCAGGTTTGCAGGATACCAAAAAATATTCTTCACTTAATGGATAGGGGTGCAAAAATCTAGGCCAGGAATCGTTTACAAGTTGATCGACAATAATCGGGTCTACCGACTCGTTATATCCAGGAATTCGCTGCGCTGCGCCCTCCGCTTCCTTGCGGCCCTGTGCCGGTTCCAGCAGCACCAGTTCTCCCATGCGGGGCACCCCATGATGCCCGGAAACAATGGTCACTACCTTGGTGGGATGTTCCGGTATGGGCTGTGCATAAAACATGGAATTCGGCCAATAGGAATTACTGCCGTAGTATTCCATCTGATTGGTTCCGTCCGGATTCATACTGAAGAGCAACCGGGTAAAATAATGGGGCGTATCCGAATACTCCCAGCGGGTAAACAACACCCTGCCATCATTCGCAACCGTAGGACACCAGTTATGATCCTGATCAAAACAAAGGCGGCGCGCATTCGAACCATCGTTGTTCATACGGAAAAGATTGGCAACCGTATCTCCACCACCGACACAGGGTATCCCCTGAAATATCCGGGTGGAACCGAATATAATTCGGTCATCAGGCAAATAGCAGGCATCATAATTATCTACATCCGGCTCCTCACCAAGCGTTACCTGACGCAATCCGGAACCGTCAACCCCGATCTCCCATATCTGCCAGCGATCACAATCATCCGGCATGGAAAACAGCATTTTATCGGCCTCATAATGTAAATCCACATCGCCTACAAACCGTTTCTCCTCGGGTTTACAAACCGTTCTCAGTCCTCCGCCCGGATTATCCATATCAAGCAGCGCTATTTCATTATCGTAGCCTCTTCGCGGCAGCGAACAGTTACCCTGCCAATTCTGCGGCAACCCCAACTGTCCTTCACCACGAATCACCAGCAGCAACCGATCAAAATCAAGAAGCGGATTATCCAGCAATAGTTCCCGCTGAAAATTCATGATACCGGCAATTTCTTCTGTTGTCGCACCAGGATTTCCTATCATACCCGTAATAATATCAGGGAATGACTCTGCAATAGCATCCAACTGTTCGATATAGCGTTTCCCATTCTTATAAGAATCAGGATATGCTTCCATAAGATGCTCAACAGAAAGGTGCAATTGCTCTATATTCAAGCCTTGCAACGCCACTATCCCGTCACGCGTCAAAGCGCACTCCCGGTATAATTCAAGCCAACGACTATCATCATGGGCCACATTCTGCGCTTTCAATACTTCGTATTTTGCATTTAATCTGTCAGCATACCGATCTGCCCCTTTGAGTGCCTTTTCAATCATCTTCGGTACCTGACGCAAGCCATTCTCCCCGCTGATCAGTGCCTGAGCAGTCCCGCCAGGATAATCTCCCATAACCGCCACCATCTCTACGTGATATTCTCTGGACAGTTTCTGCCACAACGGAAAAACCGAACTGGTACCCAGCGCAAAATAAAACCCATGTCCGCCGCCATTGTTGTAAATCTTCATGAGCAGCGTATTTTCGCCTGTCTCAAGCGGCAAATCCACCATATCCTGATTGGGCGCTGCGCCACGTGCCACATTGCGCGCCAACAGCAGTTCCCCGTTTAACCACAGGGCAACACCATCATCACTGCCAATGCCCACACTAAGGACAGTCATATGGGTCGCCGTTATTGTTCTGAAAAGATAGGTGGCAGCACGCTCCTGACCCGGCAACTCATGCACCACTCCATCAACCCAGGCGGAACGCTTTCGCCATTGCCGTTTTTTATTTTTATCCCTGCTATAAAGGTCCACCCCTCGCTCAGGAAACAATAGATCATCAAAGGAACTTGATTTTATTGGACTGGTGGCATACCAGTCTCCCAGCGAAACAGCATTTGCAATCTGTAGTTCTGAAACCCGCTGCAGATAGTTAGAACGCGTAGCAAGAAGTGTCTGCGCCCAGTTATCTTTCTGCGCATATAATTGTTCCACAGTAAAATCATCTGCGGAAACAACTTCCAAACCGCCACATGCTATTAAAAGCAGAATTATGACCAGGGTGCTTGACTTCATAAGAAAACCTCGACTGTTCATAAAAAAATATGGACGGCATGGACAGTATGAATATTTTTATGCCTACTGTTCACAACATCCATACTGTCCATTCAAGAACAATTTAGAATTGTACATCTGAATTACTGAACCGCAATGCTGTGCCATCATGATAGGTAGCATATTCGGTTACAACCGCACCGTCAGGACCGGCAAGCATCCAGTGCCATTGTTCAGCACCGGCAAGGGTACCTACTTCGCCCGGCAATAATTTCTGTTCATTACATGCTACAACACATTCTTTATGGGAAGGAGGCACATGTTCTTCCACCCCCGGTGTCGCATCACCTTCCCCATAAATATATACCCAGCCATGACGAGATTGCCACGCTTCCATTTTCGGTCCTGCATCCGGTGTTTTCACATGCTTATGTTCCGGGATCATCTGACCGGGCAGCAGGTAAATCTCATGGCCAAAGTAATTGTCCTTTTGGTTGTTCACCCAAAAAATACCCGCCATACCCACCTCGGTGAATTTTCCCATACCAAAATCCACTGCCCAGAACTCTTCCCCACGAAGGCGATCCACGATGGGGTAATTAAACCGATCCATCATATCGTAGTACGCCTGTTTTGCTTTTTCGACATCAAATGTGCCGTCTGCTTTGTAGAAATCGTCATTGCTGTATTGTTTCACAGATTCTTCTCCATGCGCTGCGTTAAGTACACCGGATCCGATCACACCTGCTGCGATTCCTGTAATGGCTGTACGTCTGCTGATATCCATACGAGTATTCTCCTTTTCGGTATTCCTGATTATAGAGCTTTATTTCTTTTTCAAATCATTATACAATTCAAAAGCATTCTTCGGCTTCTCGTTCTTATGTACTACCGCACCGACAGCCTGAGCCATAGCAACAGGATCATCCGCACCAAAAATATTACGACCCATATCCACTCCCAGTGCTCCCTGATCTACCGCCTTGTAGGCCATGACCAGCGCCTCCGATTCCGGCAACTTTTTACCCCCTGCGATAACTACAGGAACAGGGCATCCTGCCACAACCTCTTCAAATCCGGACTCACAATAGTAGGTCTTTACGAAGTGGACACCTAACTCCGCAATAACACGGCAGGCCAATCCCAAATAGCGTGCATCACGCACCATTTCCTTTCCCACAGCAGTAACACCAAGTACAGGCATACCGACACGCGCCCCTTCGTTAATAAGGTACGATAGATTTATCAACGACTCCTTCTCAAATTCCGCGCCGATACAGGCTTGTGCCGTTACAGCAGCGGCATTCAGTGCCAATGCCTCTTCGAGGGTTACGCCGATCACTTCGTTGCTAAGATCCTTGAGCACCGTAGCCCCTGTGCTGCACCGCATCACAATCGGTTTATCTACTTCCGGTGATATACAGGATCGCAATGCGCCCCGGGTACACATGAGGCAGTTCACATGCGGAATAAGCGGCGGTACCACAAGATCGATTCGTTCCAATCCTGTAGTCGGTCCCATGATATAGCCGTGGTCAAAAGCAAGCATGACGGTACGACCACTTTCGGGATTAAAAATACGTGCAAGGCGGTTTTTCATACCCCAGTTCAAGTGCGACGAACCTTTCAGAAAAAATCCGGACGTTTTCATGGGGATATCCACTGCGTAATTCTTGCTATCTACTTGTGACGATTTATCTGCATCAGGCATTCTTTTCTATTCCTTTCGAGAATCCCAGGAACAAAAACGCTATTGAGGTCGCGCCCGGATCCTGGTGGCCAATACTTTGTTCTTTAATATTTTTTGCACGACCGAAACGAGCCTGCAT
>JAGLCZ010000398.1 GCA_023145975.1 Candidatus Hydrogenedentota bacterium
ACCACTTCAAGGGCTGCAGCGCCGTAGGTAAACAGCGATGCATAAAATATATCCAGCAGTTCAGGCAGTCCCCCGTCGGCGGCATGTACGCGGGCGGCAAAGGCGTCAACGGCAGCGCGTGCTTCAGGCGGTGCCGTATTCCCGTTCATTCCTTCTACCATCACATCGTGACCCGTATGACACAATCGTTTCCAGGACCAGACGGCATCGGAAACGTCGGGGATATTGTCCCGTAAATGACGATACAGGGAGAGCATTTCAAAAGGGGCGTGATCAGGGAGGGATAAAAAATCACTTCCGAAGCGTCCGGAATCACGGCCTTGCTCGGGATAAGATTCCGCTTCCACGTGTTCAGATGGATTCCGAAGCGGCGTTTTTCGTTTCCATAGTAGCTGAGCAATGCGTCGCAATACTCCTGAATTTGCCATGAAGATTCTCCTGTAGTGAGGTGTATACCTGCTGCTACAGAATCAGTGAAGGGGATTTGCATAGAGTGTGTAGACAACGGCAGGGAACATCGAAAAAACCTTGAAAATAAAGTGTTCCCCTGATCGCTTTCATTTTTCAAGTATATTGCTTATGTAAACGGGGCAGTCTACCTGTAGTAATGCGCAATATGCTGAATTACTTTAGTGTTAAAACAAACGATTGAATCAATCGTTCGTTTATGTTACACTCCCGGCAGGATTGGTAATTGATTACAAACAGACCAGAGAGGTTTCAATCATGGAACAACCTGTAGTGACAACGAAGGATGCATTGCTGCATGCAGCAGGTGCACTTTTTGCAGTACATGGTATTGAGGGAACCAGTATTCGTGCTATTGCAAAAGAGAGCGGTGCTAATATTGCGGCAGTAAACTATCATTTCGGTTCTAAGGAAAATCTTTACCTGGCAGTTATTCGTCATGTGTTGGAGAAGACCCGTTGTCATCGTTCAGAAGAATTGCTCAAACACAGGCGGGATTGGGAAGGGAAACCGCTCCTTTGTTCAGAGGCGGTGTACCGAATTGTTGAGGAATATATTCAGCAGTTTTTCACAGGTATTCATCCACGCTGGTATGGTCGGATTTTTATGCGGATATTTCTGCAGCCGACGCCGATACTTTGGGAAATTATCAATGAATTGGTAATGCCTAATTTTGATTCCTTGCGGGAAGTGCTGCAGTGTTGTCGTCCCGGGATGGGCAAGGAGGAAGCAGATTTATGGTTGGATTCATTTATAGGTGAGTTAATGCACTATGTTTTTGCCGAGGATTTTCTGCTGATTATTCCTGGGCACCGTAAACTGAGTGATGCCGGTTATCAGAAAGATATTCTTCGCCATGTGGCAAAGATGCTGATTCGGGGGCTGGAATTACCCGTGCCGGTTTTCCTGCAGGAGGATATTGTTCATGCGTAATTCTGGACTACTTGTGCTGTTTTTTTTCTTTTTCTTTGTACAGGGGTGCGCCACTTTTGACGGGTTGCTGGTGCGCCGTACAGACGCATCGGAATTTCTTTCGAAAATTGAGGAACGAACAGCAGCAGTATTGGCATCTGATGAGAAATTCACCCTGGACCGATGCCTTCGTATTGCATTGGACAACAACCTTGATATGAAGACGGCTGATTTAGAGAAGCGTGTTGCAACGCTGAATCGGCGCATTGCTTTTGCAAACTTCCTTCCCAAAATTACTTTTGATTACAAATCTACCGAATTAAACAATGCCCCTGCAACGGCTCTTTTCGGTTCTATCTCCACTCCAATGCAGGATCGTATTGTGCGTGATACCGCCGTGCAGGCACAGATGCCCATATTTGCTCCCTCCACCTGGTTTTTATATGCCCTTCATCAGCGCGGTGAGGAAATCAGTGAAGCAGCGGCAGCGTATACCCGCCAGATGATAGCATTACAGGTTACGGGACTTTATTTCCAGTGTTTGGCAACGGAAGAATCACGGCGCATGTTGGAGGCGCAGCATGCCGCAGCTTCGGAATTGATGAAAGAAGCAGCGGCGTACTACGGGGAAGGTATGGTAACCGATGCCGATATTGCGCAGGTGCGTGTATTGCTGTTGGTACGCGAGAAGGCGTTGGAATTTAATGCTCGTGCCCGTGAACGGTGTCTGGCAGAATTGTTGACGGTCATGGGGTTGGCACCTACGGCATCGATAGAACTTGAAGTGTCCAC
>JAGLCZ010000399.1 GCA_023145975.1 Candidatus Hydrogenedentota bacterium
TGCATGTGCAGGACGAAGTGCGCGTAACACGTGCTACAGGCAATATCTTCCTCACCAATATCCATCGTGTGTATTCGGGTGATGATATACCGCCTTCGCCGGATGATGAAAATACAATGGACTATTTTCTTGGGAAGCGTCCCACAGGCGCGACCACTGATTCCAAAGTGGATTTGGGCATGATCGTCCGGGACATTGATGAATTGATGATACTGAATGATGAAGCGCACCACATTCATGACAAAAAGTTGGCCTGGTTCAAGTCCATTGAGGATATTCACAACCGGCTGCTGCAAAAAGGCGGTGCTCTTGCGTTGCAAGTGGATACAACAGCCACACCTAAGCATAACAATGGTGCTATCTTTGTGCAGACTGTGACTGATTATCCGCTGGTGGAAGCAATATCCCAGAATGTGGTGAAGCACCCTGTGCTTCCCGATGTAGCGAGCCGGGCGAAACTTTCCGAGAGACAGAGCGCCAAGTATACGGAGAAGTATGCCGATTATATCGAGCTGGGTGTTATCGAATGGCGAAAGGCCTATGACGAACATGCGAAAATGGGTAAGAAAGCCATCCTGTTTGTGATGACGGACGATACACGTAATTGCGACGATGTAGCGGAGTATCTGGAGGGGAATTATTCGGATTTGAAGGATGCTGTCCTGGTGATTCATACCAAGAACAACGGCGATATTTCCGAGGCGGCATCGGGCAAAGCCAAGGAGGAATTGGCGAAACTCCGTAAGCAATCCAATGATATTGATGACGCAAGCAGTCCCTATAAGGTGATCGTGTCCGTGTTGATGCTCAAGGAAGGTTGGGATGTGCGTAACGTGACCACGATTGTGGGGCTGCGTGCGTACTCTGCCAAAAGCAGTATTCTACCTGAACAAACTTTGGGGCGGGGGTTGCGTAAGATGTATCCAGGCGACGTGCCGGAGCAGGTCAGTGTTGTAGGAACGGATGCCTTTATGGAGTTTGTAGAGTCGATACAGGCGGAAGGCGTGGAGTTGGAGCATAAGCCGATGGGTGAAGGTACGGGACCGAAGACGCCCTTGGTGATTGAGGTTGATAATGAGAATGAAAAGAAGGATATTACCGCGCTGGATATTGAAATTCCGGTATTGATGCCGCGCGTCTATCGGGAGTATAAGAGCCTTGGCGATTTGGACATCACCGCACTGAGACATCAGAAGGTGCTTTATTTGGAATTCAGTGAGGAGGAGCAGCGGGAGATCGTCTTCAAGGACATTACTACCGGAGAGATAACGCATACCACGATTTTGGATACGGCGGGTATTGCGGATTACCGCAGTGTTATCGGTTATTTCGCGCAAACGGTCATGAGGGAATTGCGTTTGGTCAGCGGTTATGACGTGCTGTATGGAAAAATAAAAGCCTTTGTGCAAGATGAGTTGTTTGAGCAGCCCATAGAATTGGAAAGCCCCAATACCTTGCGAAACTTGTCCGAGTTGGTTGCCACCAAAACGCTGATAGAAACTTTCAAGAAGGCAATTAACGCGCTGACTGTCCGGGAGAAAGGGGATGCTGAAATTCGGGATACCATCAAGTTACGTCAGACCCGTCCTTTTGTCGCTAAGGATCAAGGCTACCTTGTTCCGAAGAAGAGCGTCTTTAATCGGATCATAGGCGATAGTCACTATGAGCTTCAGTTTGCAAGTTTCCTGGAAAATTGTAACGACGTAGTGTCCTATGCGAAGAACTATCTGGCCGTGCACTTTAAACTGGACTACGTTAACGCAGAGGGTGATATTTCCAATTACTACCCGGATTTCTTTGTGAAGTTGGCGGATAAGCATATGGTCATTGTTGAGACGAAGGGGTTGGAAGATTTAGATGTGCCGTTGAAGATGGCATGGCTGCGGCAATGGTGCGATGATATTAATAGGGTGCAGCCAGAAAATGAGTGCGACTTTGTTTATGTGGATGAGGAGGGTTTTAAGAAATACAAGCCGACCTCGTTTCAACAATTACTGGAAGGTTTCCAGAAATATAAAGAGGAAATATAACGTGTAGCGGCTACGGTAAATTTCACGTTCCCCAGCAAAAATCTAAAGCGCGATGGTAGATGCAGTTTGAGTCATAGCGTGTACAGCGGTGTGAGTGCCAGGAGTATTTGTCCAGTATAGTAGAGGGGAAGCCCGATATACGCGTTTACCCTTCCCTGGGCAACGAAACGATCACGAGCAACAAAAATATCTGAACCGTAAAACAGTGCGGCACCACATGGAATTAACAAGATACCTGTAGCTGCTGCCGTGCTGATCGCCAATGCGGTCATAACGGAAATAA
>JAGLCZ010000004.1 GCA_023145975.1 Candidatus Hydrogenedentota bacterium
CCACCGTGATAGCGCGTCCCCCTCCTCCCGGTCCGCCGGAATCTGCGGAAAAGCGCATGTTTTCCAAGCCTGAAATTTCGCCGACGGCCTTTCGCCAGCGTTGTGTAAATTCTTCGGTGCCCATGATCTTATGACGTATTTTCGGGTCAGCAAGTTCTGCGCGTATTCGACCGATATGACCGCCGCCCCGTCCGATATCTGTGGTAATGCCGGTAATAAGTTCAGGATGTCCTGATTCTTCGAGTACCTTTTGTATCCCAGCTTCAATTTTCGCTACGACCGCCTTTGTTTTTGCTACAGGCGAGCCATAAGGAAGCATCACGCTGGCGGCAGAAAAATTGGACTCAATGACTGGAAACATCTGGAATCCCATGCGTCCGCTGGCAGCATAGGCCACCGTTAATGCCAATATGCTCATAGCGACCAGGATTGTAAGATACCGGTGACGCAGGGACAGGGACAGAACGGGACCATAGCGATGATATACCCACCACGTAAACCATTTACTGAAAACCTGTTGTCGGTCATGAAGCCAGCTGCTGACGGCGGAACGCTTTCTTTTACTCTCGTGTCCCAGATGAGCCGGCAACACGAATATACATTCGACAAGGGAGATTACGAATACGATGCACACGACTATAGGAATCATTCTGAATATATTGCCGGTAATCCCCGGAATGAAATATATAGGCATAAATGCCGCAATATTAGTCAGGATACTGAAAGTTACGGGAGTAACTACTTCCCGCGTACCTCGAATGGCGGCTGCCAGCGGTGCCAGTCCTTTCTGGCGGTAATAGTAGATATTTTCACCTACCACAATGGCATCATCCACCACGATACCTAATGCTACGATATAAGCAAACAGGGATACCATATTTATGGTGACCCCTGCTATCGGGAGGAAAAGAAAAGAGCCTATGAAGGAAATGGGGATGCCGAGTGTTACCCAGAACGCGAGACGCGCCTCCAGAAACAGGCCCAGCAGAACCAGTACCAGTATCAGACCAAAGGCGCCGTTTTTCAACAAGAGGTATACCCGTTGACGGTAGTTATCTGAACGGTCATTACTAATGGCAGTTTCAATGCCCAAAGGCATAAAGGATTCGAATGCTTCAATCTGACGGTGTACGGAGTCGGCAACTTGAATGGGGGTCTCATTCCCAACGCGATACACATCAAGCATTACTGCATTCTGACCGTTATAACGGGAACTCCTGTCTGTATCGGCGAAGCTGTCATTTATATTCGCAATGTCCCGAAGTAATATTTTTGTGCCATTTTCTGTAATGATGATTGGTAATTCTGCAAATTGATGCCCGTATTCCCGCCGCTCGGTCAGCCGTACCAGTATCTCCCCGTTGTCAGTTTTTAACCCGCCCGCCGGTATGTCGACTGCCGATGCCGCTAAGTGTGCAGCAATGTCACCAAGAGTAAGCCCATACCGCCGCAATTGGTCCTGAGACGGCTCTATACCTATTTCCAGCGGCGGTACACCTTCAAGGTCTACCTGCGTAATATCGGGCGATTGCAGCAGAAAATCACGCAAATCTTCACCGGTGCGATGCAGTACGGCTGTAGACGCATCCCCGAATAAGACCACCGTGAGTACTTCGCGCCGCATCTGGCTGATGCG
>JAGLCZ010000040.1 GCA_023145975.1 Candidatus Hydrogenedentota bacterium
TGCCCCAACGCCAAACCCACAGCAATATCAACAGGCGACCACAACACGCGTGTAAACAAACCCGCCTGTGCCGCCCACCAGACTGCAATCAGCAGCAGCATGAACTGCAATACATATCCGATGACAGAAGAACGACCTTGAGAATATATATTTTTATAAAATGCCTGCGCAGTATACAGTAACCATATAGCGATAAACAGCCATGTCACGATGCCGTATCTCCCTCACACGCCAACGCTTCAACCATAGCATCCAGGGATATACCCGGTGCAGTCTGTCCATGATCCTTCCTGACAATCTCGAATTCTTCACGCAGCAATCCATACCCGTAAGCATCATACAGTTTGCCATCGCGCAGGATATGTTTTTCCAATGTCATCTCACGTACTGCGCCTGCCTTTTCAAAAATGCGCCACGATGGACGATTAAAGGCATAGATAAAAGCGTTAACACGATGCAGGTTCAGTTCATCAAAAATATATTCCAATGCACGATACACCGATACCGCCGCCAGCATACTATTACGACACTGTTTTGAACCCATATATACATCCAGATTACAGGACCTGTTCCTCCACGAAATATTCTGAAGTGAAATCATGCCCACCGGCCCCTCTCCCTTTGATTCCATTAGCAGATATACTGCCGGCGGCATGGTCTGACCTGCACCCCGTCCCAACATCATAATAATTTTCTCGCGGGTATGACGCGGCGATTGTGCTTCATCACCATAAAGAAAAAAACGGAAATCCGGATCTTCCATCCAGGTCAATATGATATCGAGATCATCCCGCTCAGCACGCCGTAAAAATGTTTTAGTTACAAAACTCATGGAATACTCACTCCTGCTTTCATTTCGATTCCTGATACTCCAGCATCGGATGCAGCCAATGTAAACATCTGTAAATCATTCCACACACCGCTGCTGAACAATGCTTGTCGTTGTGCTCCTGCACATGCAAAATCTTTACGTCGTAGACACTGCATCAAGGCAGATTCCGTATCCAAACACAGCACAAGAACTTTATGAAGCATAAAATGCTTGAAGGCCTGACCCAGCAGAAAATCCAATGTTTCATCGGCAAGGGGGCTGCCATAGTCTTCTTCTGCTGCAAACAACAACACAAGCTCCGCGTAACGTGCTTCATAGTTGATGCCCCGTAAACCGCACCACCCTTTCAACACCCCGGCAGTATCCTCAACGGTATACATAAGCCCCTGAGCAGCATCTTTTCTGGCAAGCATATCGCGGATATCCCGGGTCGTAGGCATGATCGGTTCACGTCGGGTATCCAACAACGCTGCCCGACGCGGCTTGTCAAGATACAACTGCCGAAGGAACAACGCATCATCGGCTTCAGAAAACCGTATGTATCCATGTTCGCCTGTTATCATAATACCTTTCCATAGGTCATATTTCTTCCCCCTAACCCCAAACTAAAGTACCGTAACAGGGCGATGCCACATAATATGTGACAACAAACCCTTATAGAAAATACTACCAATGCAGTAGTATACCCATATACTCCTGTTCGGACAACTATAACAAGTCAAATCATCTAAAATATTACCCCATGCAGTATCGTCGTGCTCAAGGTAAAGTGGGCAATTAAATCGAGGAATTATGCTATCTTTTTCGTTGACACCTTTGCTTGCTTTTCATATTGTTGAGGAGACATATACCCCAACGCAGTATGACGTCACTTTGTGTTATAAAACAGGTTCATCCGTAAAAGGCGTACT
>JAGLCZ010000400.1 GCA_023145975.1 Candidatus Hydrogenedentota bacterium
TTCAAATGTCGCCAATGCCGCCGCTGCACTTAACGGATTACCGCCAAAGGTACAGGCATGAGAGCCTATTGAAAAACCGGCACTAACCTTATCGGTACAGCCCATGGCACCGATAGGAACCCCATTGCCCAAACCTTTTGCTAACGTAATAATATCAGGAACAGCCTTTTCATCCTCGTAAGCAAAGAGAGTCCCTGTACGTCCTAATCCCGTCTGCACCTCGTCAAAGGCCAAAAGCACATTTTTTTCATCACATAATTTCCGCACTGCAGGAAGATAACCCGGCGGAGGTACACGCACCCCCCCTTCACCCTGAATCGGCTCCAGCATTATCAGTCCTGTATCTTCCGTGATCGCCGCTGCCAGTGCATCAATATCGCCATAGGGTACATACTCAAATCCGGGAAGAAGCGGCTCGAACCCCTGATGATACTTGGGTTGCCCGGTAGCAGTTACTGTAGCCATGGTGCGCCCATGGAAAGATTGTTCCGCTACAATTATCCCGGGTTTCGGGGTGTCCTGCTGTGCCCAATAACGGCGACTAATCTTCAGTGCTGCTTCGTTGGCTTCAGCGCCGCCATTACAGAAAAACCATTTGTCAGCAAAACAATGCTCACTCATCAATGCCGCCAGTTTCACCTGCGGCTCTATGTAGTATAAATTGGAAACATGTACCAGCGTCTTTGCCTGTTCACAAATAGCCTCCGTTACTTTTGGATGGCAATGCCCCAGATTGCACACGGCAATACCTGCAAAAAAGTCCAGATATTCACGCCCCTCTGCATCCCATAAGCGCAGCCCTTCGCCGCGAACCAGTGCGAGTTTGCGTGTCCCATAGGTATTGATTATATGCTGGTCATTTGCCTGCCTGATGCTTTCCGTGTCCATATTTTCTCTCCATTTTTACGGGCCTCACGGCTCCAAAGGTCAGGTCGATTTTCCTGCAGCAGCCGGTTTTGATTCGCTGCCGGAAGGTGCGCTCTTCGACTCACTACTTTTCTTTTCCGATTTTCCTTCTGACTTCACCGCAGTGGGAGAAGATTCCGACTCAGGGGCCTTACCTTTTTTTTTGTAATCCGTCTCATAAAAACCACTGCCTTTAAAAATAATGCCCGAACCCATGCCCAACAGGCGAATACAGCCCCCGCCACACTCTTCACATTTAACACGCGGCGTTGCGCTCATGGAGTGAAACCGATCTTGTGTATGACTACACTTTTTGCATTCATAGGTATATGTGGGCATAACAGCGTTCCTTCAAAACAATAATTTTCGATCATAAATCCAATAGTAAGGGCGTATATCCCCACCCCGCAAGTCTTTGAAAACACATAGTGCATAAATACGGAGTGGGAAATTAAACATACGCACAGAGGTTTTTCAAAGAATCTTTTATTTTACCAGTTTCTTGCATTCCATGCAAAAATCTGACGCTTTATCCTGCTGATCTGAAAGCCGCAGATGGGATACACCCGCATCAATCTGGCACAATACACGGCATACAGTAATTCATCGTGAACATTTTTTAAACAGAAAGCACTGCACAATGGCAAAATATCCATGCGGCATATGGATTGACGCTGCACGCCCGCACACCTTAGCTGCTGCCGCATCACCGGTACTTATTGGTACCGCACTGGCTGCGGGGGAGAACGGTTTTCACGGGGTTGCTGCTATTGCTGCACTTCTAGGTGCATTGCTTATTCAAATCGGTGCAAATTACGCCAATGACTATTATGACTATCTAAAAGGCGCGGACAGAAGTGATCGGATTGGACCGCAACGTGCCACCCAGGCAGGGCTTGTCACCCCCCGCCAAATGCGATTAGCAACCGCTGTCGCCCTTGGTCTGGCAATATTACCCGGGCTATATCTCGTTTACCGGGGAGGCTGGCCCATTCTACTCATCGGCGTACTATCCCTCCTGTTTGCAGTTCTCTACACCGGTGGTCCGCTGCCATTGGGATACATTGGTGCAGCGGACTTATTTGTACTCGTATTTTTTGGACCCGTTGCTGTAGCAGGAACCTATTACGTACAGACCTTGACCCTCTGTACCGTTCCTATTCTGGCAGGACTGGCGACAGGACTGATCTCCATGGCTATATTAACCGTAAATAATCTGCGTGATATTGAACAGGACCGGCAGGCGGGAAAGAAAACCCTGGCGGTACGTTTTGGTATCTCCTTTGCACGATGGGAATATCTGATCGCCATGATGACTGCCCTTGTAATAGTACCCTTATGGGTATGCACTATCGAAGGTGGACGCCGGGGGGTACTGGCAGCATGTGTCATGGTCCTGCCCGCTCTGGTCACAACACGAACGGTATTCACAAAACAAGACGGTTCCACATTGAATGCCTGCCTTGCCGCTACAGGAAAAATATTGCTGGGATTCAGCCTGCTGTTCTCCGGCGGCTGGCTGCTCTGGAAATAATAGAAACAGGACTACGGGTTACGCGGAAACTTACTGAAATCGGGAGGCCGTTTCTCTAAAAATGCGTTGCGCCCCTCCTGTCCTTCTTCTGTCATATAGAAGAGACCGGTAGCATTACCCGCCAACTCCATCATACCCGCCTGCCCATCTTCGTCGGCATTCATGGCAGCCTTGATAAAGCGAATCGCTGTTGGAGAATTAGCAAGAATCTCGCGGCACCACTGCACGGTTTCTTCTTCGAGTTTATCCAATGGAACCACCGTGTTTACCAGTCCCATTTTTAATGCCTGTTCCGCTGTATACTGGCGACATAAAAACCATATTTCCCGTGCTTTCTTCTGACCGACCATACGTGCTAAATGGGCAGAACCATAGCCGGCATCAAAGGAACCCACCTTGGGGCCCGTTTGACCGAAGCGTGCATTATCCGCTGCAATAGTGAGATCGCATATCATGGCAAGTATGTTACCGCCGCCAATAGCATATCCAGCAACCATAGCAATCACAGGCTTGGGACAAGTTCGAATCTGACGATGTAAATCCAGCACATTCAAACGCTGCTGCTTACTGCTGTCATCTACATACCCGGATTCACCGCGTATCTTCTGGTCGCCGCCACTGCAAAATGCCTGATCCCCTGCACCCGTCAAAATGATAACACCAATGGCGGCATCAAAACGGGCGTCACGCAGTGCATCACTGATTTCATCGTTTGTGAGCGGTGTAAAAGCATTACGGCAATGGGGACGATTAATCGTTATTTTGGCAATCCCCTCTGCTTTTTCGTATAAAATTTCCTGATAATCCCGAACTGCATTCCATTGTATTGTATTCATGGGTCTTCCTATTTTTTATCTTTAATCAAACACCCGGAAGGATGCCATATTTTATTTTCTAATGCCCTGATGGGTTACAGTTACTCATGAAACAGAGAAGGATAATATTGTTCCAAAATGGTTTCCCAGCGATAGGTCTTAAGTACACGGCTGCGCCCTGCCTCCCCCAGGGTATGACACAAAGCAGTGCTGTCAAGCATCTTCCCCAAAACTGTTGCCAACGACACCGCGCTGCCGCGTTCAAATAACAACCCGGTTTCTTCGTGTATAACAATATCCTGTAATCCGCCGACACGACTTGCACATACAGGCAAGCCCGAAGCCATCGCTTCAAGAGCAACAAGCCCAAAAGGTTCATCCCATACACTGGGTACTACACAAATATCCGCACGTTGATAAGCGCGGGGAATATCCTCATGCGCAATCTTGCCGACAGCCTTGAGCCAGGGCGCACCGCCATGCCCTTCGGGCAGTGTGGCATGCACCTCAAATTTTTTCCCTTCATCTGCAAGTATAGCGGCTGCATCCAGTAGTACCGCCATCCCTTTTGCCGGATCCTCCATACGACCCGGCGAAAAAATAACGGGTATTTCCCGATGCTGC
>JAGLCZ010000401.1 GCA_023145975.1 Candidatus Hydrogenedentota bacterium
GTCCTGTCAGAAGTACAGAAACAGGTGGATAAACGATGGCGCAAGGCAATTGAACGACACCGGGACTCTGAATAGTTTCATATGTTGTGCAACAATATTTTTTGATACAGCCCTGAATGTTTCAGGCATAACTGTGTATTACTGCTGCCATGGTTCCTGTTTTCTCCCCCGAACCAACACTTCAGATTTTATATCCGCTTTGTAGAACGCAGGCTATGCTTGTGTTTTACATCTCAGCACCAGCACTCCCCCAAAAACTATCGCCAATAACAGGACCACCAGACCCGAAATATTCGCTGCCGGAACGGTAGGTACTTCCATATGTGTTACCGTAACTTCTGCATATACAGTATCCACACCATCGTACACTTCGACCCGGTACAACCCTTCCATTAGAGCAGTAAAGGGTTCAAAACTCAGCGTTGATGTCGCCGTACCGGCATATATACCGGCATCAAAAGCGCCGTCCAATACCAGCTCCCAGCCAGGGATGCCGTCATTCCAAACGTACCACTGATACGTGTACACCGTCGTACCTTCGGAAGCAACGGCAATCAGCGTTGTATTTACACCTTCCCCGATTAAAATATCGGCGACAGGTGCAACCGTCAAAGCAACAGCAGTAACCACATTTACCGTGCGCGTCACTTCTGCGGCGGCGTTGGATGCACCATCACTCACGTTGTAGGTAATCACATAAATGCCGGGACTAGAGGCGTCTACAGTATCGCCACCCACCACAATGCCAGTACTAAGATCACCGTCACAGGTGTCGGTGGCAACAGCACCGGCATCGACGTAACTATCCCCGTATTCTACAGTTACAAAACTACCGGCAGTAAGTAAGATAACGGGGGGGCCTGTATCAAGGGGAGCACTCAGGAAAGAACAGGATCCTGCAGCATGCGTTACCATAACTTCTGCATATACGGTATCCACACCATCGTGTACTTCGACCCGGTATAAGTCTTCCATTAGAGCAGTAAAGGGTTCAAAACTCAGCGTTGATGTCATAGCACCAGCATATACACCCGCATCAAAGACACCATCCAATACCAGCTCCCAGCCGGGTATACTGTCATTCCAAACTTGCCACTGATACGTGTACACCGTTGTACCTTCGGAAGCCACGGCTGTCAGCGTTGTATTTGCACCTTCCCCGATTGAAATATCGGCGACAGGTGCAACCGTCAAAGCAATACCAGTAACCACATTCACCGTGCGCGTCACTTCTGCGGCAGCATTGGACGCACCATCACTCACGTTGTAGGTAATCACATAAATGCCGGGACTAGAGGTGTCTACAGTATCGCCACCCACCACAACGCCAGTACTAAGGTCGCCGTCACAGGTATCGATGGCCACAGCACCGGCATCCGTATAGGAAGTATCCTTTTGTATCGTGACTAAGGCCGCACCTGTGCGTGTAATAACCGGGAATCCTGTATCCAGAGGATTGCTCAGAAAATCACTGGAGTCTGCCGATGCCAAAGAAGAAATAACACACCATAAGAAAACTAATGTTATTACCACCATGAATTTCACAGTATATTTCATAATAGATACTCCCTGTAAGTAAATCTATCGCTTACTACCTATCACATCTTTGGGCTATTTCATTCTCCTGGGGCTAATATCCCAGATGCCACTATTTCTTTTGCCAAACCAACAACTACTCTCAAAATACACGCTACGGGACCAAAGGTTTTTTTTGTGCTATCGCGCTTCTGACTCCGTTGCTCCTTCTACTATATCTTAAATTCTACCAGACGGTAATTACCTAACAAGACGGAAACCCATATTGTAGTTCGTAAATGTCAGGAGGTTTCCTTCATTGCGGCTCGCGGAACGACAGAAGTAGCCTGCGCTACTCCAGCCACCTCCCCGAGCGACACGGTTCGAGTCTCGTGGACTGTTTATCCAAGCACTACCATCAGTCGGTGCACCCATGTAATCACTGTGCCAATCGTCCTCACACCACTCCCACACATTACCGATCATGTCATACAAGCCAAACACGTTCGGCAATTTCCCTCCCACCTCATGGGCATAATCTTCTTCCATATTATCCGCAGTACCATCCCACCAGGCATAGTCATCTATCTCCGTATAACTCAGGTCATCCCCCCAATAGAAACGCTGCATCGTACCCGCACGACACGCATATTCCCTCTGCGCCTCACTGGGAAGACACATTGAAGCAACACCCTGCCCCGTATTCGTGATATGCATATTTAAGGCCGTAATAAAACTATGTGCATCCTCCCAGGACACGTATACTGCCGGGCTGTTCAAATCATCCAATACATAATCCTGCCCGAACCATGGAGTCGTTCCCATCACCGCCTGCCACTGCCCCTTTGTCACCTCGTATTTTCCTATATAAAAATCGTCACTCAACATTACCGAATGTTGTGTGTCTTCCCTATCAAAACTGTCCTGCTCACCCGCGTACCTACCCATCATAAAAGTACCTGCAGGAATCTTCACCAGCACCAGCGGCACATCACCGGGTAATAGGATAGTGATCGCTTCATCCATAGCAGTAACACGAACCCCCATCTCCGCCCAGCAAGTATTCGGCTGGTCTAGCCCGGCATTCCAGACAATATGTTTACCGATGCCGTTAGTAATACCCGTACCGATATCACCGGAAACTATAATCGGGGTAATGCCCCACGTGTTGCCATTATCGCTGGAGATAACCAGTTCTACATTCATGACAAACGTGCCGTCAACCACATCGTAGTAGATGTCAACCAGCCCAGAACCGTCAGCACGCTGTGCCGCTGTAACATTGGATACCGCTGGTTCGGCATTGGCGGTAAAAATGGCGCCTAATACGACAACAATAAACACCATCAGTGAAACGAAATAGAAAGTACCCACTCGAAATAACATACCCATATCTCCCTTGCTTTCTAGGATAGTGTCTCTATGACACCATCTATTTATAAATAGTAGTATGCCACAAATAAAAAAGTCGTGCAACAAGAGGAATGAGGAAAAATGGGGGGTTTAAAACTCTTGTGCCATTGCTGGACTATTGCAATACAATAAGGAATATGCTAAAACTTATTTGCCTTATTCTCCGATATAAATATTCCAACTTTCTATTCTATTGCTCAAGCAACTAAATGCTGTGACAGACAGCATATTTGATATGGGCATCTCCAAAGTAACTGATCACCTAGTTTGGGGATTTTTCAAGTAACTTCATGTAGTCTATGGTTACATCTATGAGTTTCTTTCTTGTCCGAACCGGGTGGTTCTTGTGATCTTGTGCTTGAGGTTAACATTTAGCCGATCACCACAACATTTAAGTGCCGGAACAATAACAACGTATACCTATGGAATAAAAATCTCATACCCAAGGAATAGATACGAAGAAAAAATCGTTTCCATCTAGTAACACAAACAAAAAGGGATTTTATTATGTCAGACACCAATCAATTTTCAGCCGATATGACCGTATCAGATGCCATGGAAAAACATCCGAAAGCAGCAGAAGTATTTGCTGCTTTTCATCTGGGCGGTTGTGCCCATTGCCACGTTAATGCCTTTGAAACTGTAGGACAAGTATGCGAAACCTATGGGGTTGAAGTAAAAATGCTGCTTGGAGTACTCGAAGGTCTTTTTGAAGAGGATGGGGAAGCCGACGCGAAAGCCTAATTCGGCAATCTCTTCTGAAAAAAATCTGCTTTGATATAACCACGTCTATACCAACAGCGAAAAACAAAATGACTAGGTGGGGATTTTTCAGCCTGCAGCATTCCTGTCACATAAGGTTTCTTATGTGTACAGCGGGAAATAAAGTTTGAAGCAGAACTCAAAACCGTGTATCATACGGGAAGTGAAAACTATAAATCCTGGGAATCTGTACAAAGGCAAGGGACATTATGGAAGCAAAACAGTCTTTTAGCACATCTGAAGTTGCAAGATATTGCCACGTAACTGCGGATACTATTCGTAAATGGGCCGAAGCAGGGCGATTACGGGTATTTAAAACACCCGGCGGGCACCGTCGTATCCACCGTGAAGACC
>JAGLCZ010000402.1 GCA_023145975.1 Candidatus Hydrogenedentota bacterium
CACCGGATTCAAAAGCAGGCTTCAACTGATCCATACCTGCGGTCATCGCCTTGGCCGCCATGAGCAGGTCAGGAACAAATACTTCGTTGGCACTGAACTTCCTGCCTACCTCACCCATGCCGATCATCAATCCCCTGGTAAGAATATCATTGGGATTCACATCAGACGCCAGTGCATCACGTACCAGTTCAAAGACACCATCCTGATCACGCAGATCGGGCGGATAGGGGGAACTCTTATTAATTTTTCCACGACTCACACAAGTCGCAATCTGTTCAAAAACTTCCATGATTCATCTCCTGAATAATTGGTTTACAATTATATAACACAGACTAAAACATAATGCTTAAAAACTCATCCTGAAAAGTTTCCATATAATACCATCATTTTCAACACCATGTCGAATTGCCGAATCATGTTACCTGAAATCTTACACTATCGTCCCATACTCATGGATATACTGCAAGCGAAATTGCTGGGTGCTGCATATTTTTCTTGCGTCGGGAATATTTTTTTCTGTATACTGTTTCTAAGTTATTCGTATCGAACCCGTTTTCCGGGACAACACAAACACTTTATTTAAGGAAATCTTTTTATGAGCAATGCACAAGCATTAACAGACGATACTTTTGCCGCAGGCGTAGAATCCGGAGTTTCTTTGGTTGACTTTTGGGCGGAATGGTGCGGTCCCTGCCGCATGATGACCCCCATACTGGATGAAGTGGCAACAGAAGTGGAAGACCGCGCCAAGGTATACAAGGTAAATGTGGACGATGCACAGAAGGTCGCCGTACAGTTCGGTGTACAAAGCATCCCAACCCTGCTGGTTCTAAAAGACGGCAAAGAAGTACAACGTTTCGTCGGCGTAACACAAAAAGCCGATCTGACTACCGCAATCGAGGCGGCGCTGGGATAACACAACAATGCGCCCCTCGACGGGTGCTTACTGGTATAAACCGAATCCAGGCGTCCGTGACAAGATAAGAAAGTCCGGACGCCTGTTTCATGTATTGTAAATGACGAAGAAGAATAATCGTAACGTATACACTTCGGGAAACTATTACAAGGTATAACGAAAACAAAATCCCGAACAACCCAAAAAGGAAGTGTCAATGAGTGGAAAAGTAATCGCTGTAGCTGGTGCAACCGGTGTTGTCGGACGACAAATGCTGGAAACCCTGGAAGCCCGTAATTTTCCTATAGCACGTATTAAAATGCTTGCGTCTGAACGGTCTAAAGGTAAAAAACTGCCTTTTAAGGGTGAAGAAATCGCAGTAGAAGTGTTATCGGACAACTCCTTTGACGATGTCGATATCGCCCTGTTCAGTGCAGGAGGCGGTACCAGCAAACGCTTCGCCCCTTCTGCAGCGAAAGCAGGGGCAATTGTAGTAGATAACTCAAGTGCCTGGCGTATGGACCCCGAAGTACCGCTGGTGGTACCTGAAGTGAATCCCGACGCCATTGCAATGCACAAGGGCATTATTGCAAATCCAAACTGCTCCACCATTCAAATGGTTGTTGTACTCAAACCGCTCCATGACGCCGCACGTATTAAACGCGTGGTGGTATCCACCTATCAGGCTGTTTCCGGTGCAGGCATCGCCGCCATTACTGAATTGAAAAAGCAAAGCCAGGCACTGCTGGAAGGCAGAGACTATCCCCCGAAAGAGTTTCCCTATCAGATCGCTTTCAACTGTATCCCGCAAATTCCGCAGAGCGATGCATTTGTCGATAATGGATATACCACCGAAGAAATGAAGATGATCAATGAAACCAAGAAAATTCTTGGCGATGACAGCGTTGCCGTAACTGCTACTACCGTGCGCGTACCAGTCGTCACCGGACACAGCGAATCGGTTAATGTGGAAACTGAACGCAAACTAACGGCTGCCGAAGCCAGAGAAATACTGGGCAAAGCACCGGGAGTCATTGTGGAAGATGATCTGGCGGCACAAAAGTATCCGCTTGCCACTGTTGCCGCCGGCAAATACGACACTTTTGTCGGACGTATTCGGGAAGATCTGTCCCATCCATCCGCACTGGATATGTGGGTTGTTTCTGACAACCTGCTGAAAGGTGCTGCATTAAATGCGGTACAGATTGCTGAAAAACTGCTGTAACAATACTCCCGCTAAACTGACTATAAAAACGAACGCCCGGCCAAAAGCCGGGCGTTCGTACTTATAAATATGCTATATGGCGGAGAGGGTGGGATTCGAACCCACGGTACAGTTTCCCGCACAACGCCTTAGCAGGGCGCCACCTTCAGCCACTCGGTCACCTCTCCGCAACTCGTTATAGTGTACCATGTTCACCAATATGAGGTCAATGGAAATTTGATGCCTTCGCACTGATTGGTAGAGTATGAAGTACTGAATAGCGCCTCGCTACCCTATTAAATTCGAATAATTATCCCCGTTCCAATTTTTATAACGGAGCTCATATATAAATAATTTGAACAGTGGAAGACAGGGCTTTATAATCATAGGGTATTCAGGTTAGTTGTGCCTATTCCACAGTATATGGCATAGCGCATAATTACCTGCCCCTGCATATAGTTATTTTTAGTGTTTTCTTTACAACATACAACGAGGTAGTTCATGATTAAAGTTGGTATTGTCGGTGCAACAGGCTATGGGGGTCGGGAGTTGCTGCGTTTGCTGGGTGGACACCCGGAAATACAATTAGTCGCTGCCGCTTCCACCAGTGTGGCGGGCAAACCGCTGGCACAGGAATTACCTGCTTTCCAAAAAATATTTGATTTGGACTTTGAAACCTTTGATGCCGATGAACTGGCTAAAAGATGTGATGTGGTTTTTGTGGGAGTGCCCGGAAAAGCAAGTATGACACCGGTAGCGGCCTTACGCACAGCGGGGGCACGTGTCATTGATATCGGTCCGGATTTCAGGCTAAAAAATACGGATGACTTCAATCGTTATTATGGTGCGAAACATACTGCAACTGTCCTCCTGGAAGAATCGGTCTATGGGTTGGTTCCCTGGTATCGTGACAAATTGGCTGATGCACAACTGGCAGCTGTACCGGGATGTTATCCTATCAGCGCATTACTGCCGTTACGACCGCTTATTGAAGCCCCCCTGGGAAATACGCCCGTAATCATTGACAGTATATCGGGCATCAGCGGTGCAGGCAAAACACCCTCAGAAGGATTCCACTATCCTGAAATGAACGAGAATATGAAGGCCTATAAACTGGGAGTCCATCAGCACACCCCGGAGATTGAACAGGAATTACTTCATAAATTGCAGGTACAGTTTACCCCCCATATTGCACCGTTAACACGGGGTATTCTGACCACCATTACTTTACGTCCCGAAAAACTCTTTGATCCGGCACCGTATTACGACTGCTATACCGACGAACCTTTCGTTCGTGTATTGGGTGCAGATCGCTTGCCGGAAATCCGCTATGTACGTGCCTCAAATTTCTGTGATTTTGGCTGGTATGTTGATGAACGCACGGGCAACCTTCTGATCATCAGTGCCATCGACAACCTCATGGGAGGCACAGCGGGTATGGCCGTCCAGTGTATGAATATTATGTTCGGTCTCGATGAAACGACCGGCCTTCGCTGGGGAGGCATGGCGCCATGAAGAAATGCAAAAATGGCATATGCGCACCCAAAGGGTTTCGCACCGCTGCTGTTGCTGCAGGGATCAAAACACCGGACTCAACACGCCTCGACTGCGCGTTAATTGTAAGCGATAAACCTGCTTCCGTGGCAGGAACATTCACGACCAACATTGTGCATGCCGCACCCGTACGTTATTGTCGCGAAATCTGTGCACAGGGAGTTGCACGCGCTATTGTTGTCAACAGTGGCAATGCCAATGCCTGTACAGGCGAAAAAGGGTATGCAGACACGGTTGCAACGGCAGCACTGGCAGGACGTTTGCTCGGTCTTCCGGCAGAACAGGTATGTGTAAGCAATACAGGTGTTATCGGCGTACCCCTGCCCATGGATCGCCTGACCCGGGGCATCGAACACTGCGTCGATACCCTTTCCGATCAGAACAGCGAAAAAGCGGCACGTGCCATCATGACCACCGATACGTGCCCCAAAGAAATATCCGTTGAAATCCCGTTAAGCACGGGGCATGTCTATATCGGGGCAATTGCCAAGGGTGCCGGTATGATAGCGCCAAATATGGCGACCATGCTATGCTTCGTGACCACAGATGCGATGATCAGCCCTTCCGATTTACAGGAATTGCTGCAGCATGC
>JAGLCZ010000403.1 GCA_023145975.1 Candidatus Hydrogenedentota bacterium
GCAACTACATCCCCCTTGAAATGAGCAAGACCGCATCGGACTGCACGTCCCAGCCCTCCCGGCGGTGTATTGTTCACAATGTGTAATTCCGGCAGCGAGGTAGATAGCGCATCAAGAACTTCAGCGGTATCGTCTGTACTGTTATCATTTACGACCAGTAATTCAAAGGGGATATTTTCTTTGCGCAATGCCGCTGCAAGTCCTTCGAGGGTCGGACCAATATTTTGAGATTCGTTATAGGCCGGTATCAAAATCGAATATAGCAGGGAGTTATTTTTCACTGTTCAGCTTCTATCCTATCGGTAACCCCTTCGTATATTTCAGTCAGAATGGCTTGAATATTGTAGCATTGCTTCCACGCAGGGTAATGGGACTGGAATTTCCGGGTATCGCTGATCCACCAGATATGATCGCCGACCCGATTATCTTCCATGTAATTGGTGCTCATCGTATTGCCTGTGATGGTTTCGCACAGGGCAACCGCTTCTTGCAGGGAACAGTTGCTGAAACGCCCGCCGCCGATATTATACACTTCGCCCATACGCGGTGCTTTGATTACCTCTTGAAAGCAGGATACCAAATCGGAAGCATGAATATTGTCACGTACCTGTTTTCCTTTGTAGCCAAAAATACGGTAGGTAGTTCCAGTAACAGCACACTGCATAAGGTATGCCAGAAATCCGTGTAACTCAGCGCCTGCATGCCCCGGTCCTGTCAGGCAGCCGCCTCGAAATACCGCCGTGTTCATATCGAAATAGCGTCCGTATTCCTGGGTCAGCACATCTGCAGCAACTTTCGAGGCACCGAAAATAGAGTGTTTACATTGATCAATGGACATGCTTTCATCAATTCCCGCATCAAAAAAAGGATGATCAGAGTCCACTTCCCAACGTGTTTCCTTTTCCACAAGAGGCAGATCATTTGGACGATCTCCATAAACCTTATTCGTGCTGGTAAGGATAAATACTGCTTTGGGTGCATGGATGCGGGTTAGTTCGAGCAGGTTTAAGGTTCCTGTGGCATTAACACCGAAGTCGGTAACCGGCTCGCGTGCCGCCCAGTCATGGCTGGGTTGTGCGGCTGTATGGACCACTGCATGAATATCAGATCCATATTCGGAAAAGATGCGATTCAATCCTTCGTAATCGCGTATGTCCAATGCGTTGTGGATATAGTTTGGCGCTTCGAGCATGAGCTGTTTCGCCGTGGGCTGTGTAGATGCAGTTGGCCCAAAGAAATAAGCACGCATATCATTATCAATACCAACAACAGTATGTCCCTGGGCGGAAAACTGCCGTACTGTTTCCGCACCAATCAACCCCGCTGATCCCGTTACAAGTATTACCGCCATAGAAGCTGCTTTGCCTTATAAGTAATGCCGTTTAGTGCCTGTGTTTCAAATTAATAATGACCGGCTGTTTACAACTCCAGGTTCTTCATATATTTTATCGCATTGATTTCAAAAGGATCCAACGTGGTAGTAGGTGCTTCTAAAACCGGAAAATATAAGAGAATTATTCCTGACTTGCAGTTATGGTGACGCCTACGGACTCTTCCGCCTGTTGTACAATGATATTCATGATGCGTTTATCTTTTTTATAGATCATCATCTGCATGGGTGCATCCGGATTTTGCAGCATATTCATCTGTTCTTCCCAGCCAAGTTTAGTGCTTTCTTTCTGGTAGTAATCCACAAGGGTTTCAAATTTTTCATTGCTGGAAGTTTGGAGCGTGAATCCGGTGGCACCGTCGTTTATTGACATGTTTACTTTCAGGCTGGAATGAAGCGGTATGTCTTTAGGGAAGTTTGCTGGTATGCCGGCGTTGGCACCGGTTAGCATTTCCATATTCCCGTTTTCCCCTCTGATTACCATGCTTGCACTTTCTTCTCCTACCTGTATATCCATCGTACCCGTTTCTTCTTTATCACCCTTGATTGTCATTGAGATGGATTGTGTGTCGGGGTTGATCGTTACAGCAGACTCTTTCCCATTTTGAGCAAGACTTTTTTCTATGATTTTTTCTGCTGTATTGGTCACTATTTCCTGGCTTGCTTTTTGACCGCAGCCGGTGGTTGCAAGGAACAGAAAACTGCACGTAATTCCTATCAGGAAGGTACTTTTGTATTTCATTATATTTATTGACGAGTCCTCTCTTGTTTGGATTTTCTTTCTAATAGTACACACTACTTATCCTGTCGATACTATACGGTAGCAGAGTGGATGCGGAAAATCAAACAGAGGAGCAATATACCAAAAATAAATAGGCAGGGCGGGTAGTCAGCACTTTTGTGCAAGGAGAATAATATCCGGGCTATTGCTGTGAATCGGAACACCGTCGAACCCACCGTATACAGCTTCTACTTCCAATCCGGAATCTTCTGCAGTTTCAGAGAGTACCTTCTTTGACCAGTGCTGGAGGTGCACCGTTTCTGTGGTATCCATAAAAATTTCTGTGGTTGCAGCGTAATAGGTAATGGAGAGGAGAGTACTTGTTTCGCCGGGGAGAAAACGTTTGACCGCTGCAATTGCACCCGTATCCAGTACCTGTTGCTCCATACGAATGCGGGGATGCTTCATGGTATCGGCATCATAGTTCAAGGTCTGGGTGATGAGTAAACCACCCGGCGCAAGAATACGATGAACGTTTGTGAAAAAAAGGCGTAAGTCCTCAACGCTCTGTAACAGGGATAGTGAATTGCCCAGACAGATGACCATACCGTAAGGACCGTCTCCGGTTTCGCGCATATCGCCGGTCTCATACGTAATTCGTGGATGGGGGCGTTTTTCCCGGGCATGGCGTATCATTTCGATACTTAAATCTGCAGCAAAAACATCAGCATCATGCTTTGCCAGGAATGCGGCATGAATACCCAGACCGCACGCTAAATCGGCGGCTTGTCTGGAAGGAGCGCGGTCAAGCGCCTCGAGCAGTAAATTTCCTTCACGCTCGAGGCGCCCGCCACGATTTTCAAGAAGCTCATAAAACTGCGCCATTTGAAATGCGCTCATATTTAATGGGCTCCACTATTATCCAAGCATGGCTTTCAAGTCAGCTTCTGCTTCGCCCGTTGGCGTAAGTCCAAATTTCTCTACCAATACATTCAGTACATTGGGACCTACGAAGGCAGGCAGTGTCGGTCCGATACGGATGCCTTGAATATTCAGGTGCAGCAGTGTCAGTAGAATGCATACCGCCTTTTGTTCGTACCAGCTGAGCACAATGGAGAGGGGGAGGTCGTTCACACCACACTCAAATGCACCTGCAAGTGCCACCGCAATTTTGATTGCACTGTAAGCGTCATTACACTGACCCTGGTCGAGCAGACGCGGGATACCGCCAATGTCTCCAAACTCTTGCTTATTGAAACGATACTTGCCGCACGCCAGTGTCATGATAATACAGTCATCAGGAACTGCGGTCGCTAATTCGGTGTAATAGTTTCTGCCTGATTTGGCACCGTCACAGCCGCCGATAAGAAAGAAATGACGAATATCACCTGCTTTTACGGCGTCTATTACCTTGTCCGCAACACCCAGTACGGTATTATGCGCGAATCCAATGGTGATGGACTTCTCTTCTGCGTCTTCCGTGAAACCCGGTGCTGCTAACGCCGCTTCAATTACTGCTGCGAAGTTGCCGTCACTGATATGGGTTGTGTTGGGCCAGCGCACAAGACCGCAAGTGAAAATACGGTTTTTGTAGCTTTCCCGTGGTTTCTGTATGCAGTTGGTCGTCATCAGGATTGCGCCGGGAAAAGCATCAAATTCCTTGGCTTGATCCTGCCAGGCACCGCCATAGTTACCGACCAGATGCTTGTATTTTTTGAGTTCCGGATAGGCAAGGCAGGGAAGCATTTCGCCATGGGTGTAGACGTTAATCCCTTTTCCTTCCGTTTGCTTGAGCAGTCCATCCAGATCTTTTAAGTCGTGACCGGAAACCAGAATGCACTTGCCTTGTATCGGTGTTATACGGGCTTGAGTCGGTTCCGGGTGACCGTAACGGCTTGTGTTTGCAGTATCCAGCATTTCCATTGCGCGTAGATTCTTTTCCCCCACCAGCAATGCACGGCCTACCAGTGCGTCCACATCGCTAACATCACGTGCAAGAAAATCCATTGAATCATGGAAGAACGCATAGATGTCATCGTCTTCAATACCCAGAACCCAGGCATGATCGACATAGGCTGCCATGCCTTTGAGACCATATAGAATAAGTTCCTGCAAGCCGCCGGCATCCTTGCCTAAACGTTCAAGTTTTTCTTCAATCGACGTTTTTTCACCTTGACGTACCAGTTCATTCTGATCCGATGCGATAGCAAATGCGGCGGGACCCTGTAATTGTTCCGGATCGCGTCCTGCTTCCCGACATGCGTTTTCATAGAGACTTTTTGCACGATCGCGCAGTTGTGCACCCTGCTGAATCATTGTGGCAAGTACGGCTGCATCAAAATTTACATTGGTAATTGTGGTAAAAAGAGCTTCCACTACGAAATGATCAAGATCAGCATTCGTCACGCCAAGTTGACGTGCTGCATGTGCGTACTGGCTTACACCTTTCGCAGTGTGTATAAGTAAATCCTGCAAAGCCGCTGTTTCCGGGTCTTTGCCGCATACACCATGAGCTGTACACCCTGTTGAGTGTGCGGTCTGTTC
>JAGLCZ010000404.1 GCA_023145975.1 Candidatus Hydrogenedentota bacterium
CATCGGGGCGATTACGTTGAAATAGATGTGAAATATGAACGCATCCAGCTGCCGCCCCGGTACAAGCCTACCCCCCGCACCCAGCTCAAAGTAGTAACAGATGCAACATTGAGCAACACCGTACACCGGTACTCCAGAATTTACGGTTTGAATGAATCACTCATCTATGCGGTCATTCGTGCGGAAAGTAATTTCGACCCCAATGCCGTATCGTCGGCAGGCGCACGCGGGTTAATGCAGTTAATGCCGGGCACGGCGGCGGAAATGGGCGTAACCGACATCTTCGATCCCGTTCAGAACGTAGCAGGCGGCACCCAGTACCTGTCCAAAATGCTTGAGCTCTTCAAAAACAAGAAGTTTGCCATTGCTGCCTATAATGCAGGTCCTGAAAATGTAAAAAAACACAAGGGGATCCCGCCGTTTAAAGAAACACAGCACTATGTGAAGACCGTTCTTTCCTATGAGAAAGCCTATAAAGCAGGGGCAGCGTCTCCCAATTTCCATCTGCAGACCAATGGTAAACCTATGCGACCGCGAGTGCAGCCAACTAAGAAGAAGCAGGAGAATACCTATATTGTCCACTTCCACAGCGGTCTGACCCAACCTGCGAACAGCGTTGAAGACCGGGAGCCCTACTGGTATATTGGTTATGGAAACCGCACCTATCCCGTGCGCAAGACGCTGGTGAAAAGTATTGAGGAAAAGGGCTGACTGCTGCGTGCGCTTCCCGCTAAAACCGGTAACTAAGCTGCGTCATCAGTGTATTATCCCAGCGTTCCACGCCCCGTTCATCTGCCATACTGTCATACTCCGTCTTCAACGAAGTGCTCAAACTCAATGCATCACTGAGCGGTGTCGTCAACGCCAATTCTGACACAGCACGAAACTCACCTATTTCGTTCAGGTTGGGCATAAGCACAAACTCTTCGCTTAAAGTTGTCGCCCTGAATATCTGCTGCGAATAACTCACGCCCAAACGTAGATTAACATAGCCTTCAGTACTGCTGGTGTAGTCGCGAAGCGGGTCGCGCAAATCTCCCAGGATACCATGCAGCAAATCCAGCACATCACGGGGCGTGTTAACAACACCATTACCGATATCCAGCAACGCCGTATACATATCATCATAGGCAGCCCCGCGTATACTGTCCCGCATCGCGGTTCG
>JAGLCZ010000405.1 GCA_023145975.1 Candidatus Hydrogenedentota bacterium
GGTATGAACGAGCAGAACGCGCTGCTCGCCATTGAACGTCATGCTACCAGCAAGATACGTAATTCCCAGGATTTGGATAATATTCAAACCCTCGGCTTTCGGGGAGAAGCACTGGCGAGTATTGCCGCCGTGTCGCGTTTTCTGTTGGTGACCCGTCGGCACGGCGATGAAAGTGCCACCCAACTGCGTGTGGATGGCGGAATCCTGCGGGAAGTACAGCAGATAGGTGCCCCGGAAGGTACCCGCATCTCCGTGAACCGTCTCTATTTTAATACGCCCGTGCGTGCCAAATTTCTTAAAGGACTTAGCACCGAACTCGGGCATTGTATCGATATTGTACAGCGTCATGCTCTGTCTCATCCCGGTGTTGCCTTCCAGTTTATCCACAACGACCGTGTGCTGCTCGATGTGCCGGAACATGCCACATTACAGGATCGCGTGGCGTTGATTTGGGGACTTGCCTTTGCGCGGGACACCGTAGACGTACAGGGCGAACAGCAGGGCTTCACCTTCACAGGACTGGTGGGACTTCCCGATCTGAATCGTTCAAACCGGCAGCATCAGTTTTTTTTCGTGAACGGACGTCCCGTGGTCAACCGCTCCCTTCAATACGGCTTCGAAGATGCCTATCGCGGATTACTGACCGTAGGCCGACATCCTGTAGGCGTACTGATTCTGGAAATGAATCCCCGTCAGGTGGACGTGAATGTTCATCCTACGAAACGGGAAATACGGTTTCGCGATGAACGTGCTGCCCATAATGCCGTGCGCGATGTGGTGCGCACCTGTCTGGCAGCGTATCAGCGTTCACAGCAAAAGCCCATAGTACAGCACCCCGCTGTGCCAACGGAGACCCTGGAAGAAAAAAATATCGAAATGGACGGGGACAGGAATACTGCGCCGGCACGGGACACAACGACAGTTCCGACAACAGCAGGGACTGCGCCCCCTCTTACGCTGGAACAGGAAAAGGAATGGGAAACCCGGGACTTGCCCGGCTTTGAGCGCAGCCCGGGTACAGAAAATACTGAAGGTGCCGCCCCGGACTCCCTTCAGCCCAAAGGATTTTTTGAAAGTCTGCATGACGTGCGCGATGCGCCGCTGCAGCTGTTCGACACCTATCTGCTCATCCCCGAAGAATCGCGACTGCTGATTATTGATCAACACGCTTTACACGAACGGTTGAACTATGATGCGCTGCTGGCGGAACTGGCAGACCACGACTATGCGTCACAACAACTGGCAGTACCCGTAGTCTTTGAGGTGGCACCGTCTCAAATACAGTTACTGGAATCCAACCTGACTCTTATTGCGGAACTGGGCATCGAAATAGAACCTTTCGGCGGAAACACGTTCCAGATTACATCGGTGTGTCACCTTTACTCGGAAAGTAAAGCCCCTGATATGGTGTACGGTGTTCTGGACGAGCTTGCCCAGGGGAACCTCTTCGACAGCGATAATGCCAAAGCCGATTTACTGCGTATTGCCACCCGTGCATGTAAGGCATCCGTTAAAGCAGGCGATAGCCTAAGCACCGATGAACGGCGCAGTCTGCTGGCAGGATTCCGTCGGCTTCGTCCGCCTTATACCTGTCCTCATGGTCGTCCGATTATTGTGGAACTGACCCAGCATCAGATGGAGAAAAGTTTCCGGAGGATACAATGAACCGCGCCATTGCGGTGGTGGGACCGACCGGCTCTGGAAAAACACGCCTCGCCATTGAGCTTGCGAAACGGCTGGATACGGAAATACTGTCTGCCGATTCCATGCAATTCTATTGCGGGATGGAAATCGGTACGGCAGCACCCACCGTTGAAGAGCAGGCGGAAGCCAAACACCATTTTGTGGGTATCCTGCAGCCGAATGAAAAAATGTCAGCAGGAAAATACCAGTGTGCTGCCCGGGAGAAAGCATCTGAGCTGTTAGAGCAGGGACGAATCCCTATTCTGGTCGGGGGTTCCGGACTTTACATCAGCGCGTTTGTAGAAGGGCTCTTCGATGGTCCGGCACGGGATCAGGCAGTATGCAACCGGTTACAGGCAGAGGCGGCAGTACAGGGGAATGCCGCCATGATGAAACGACTGCGTGCCGTGGATCCTGATTATGCAGCACAACTCACCAGCGAAAATGATCTGGTACGTCTTATCCGTGCGCTGGAAGTATACGAAATTACAAAACGCCCCTTTTCGGATTGGCACCGGGAACATCAGGAAACGTTACAGCCGTGGGATGTAACCCAGGTGGCGTTGCAATGGGAACGACCGATACTTTATGACCGCATCAATCGGCGCGTGGAAAAGATGATTGCCCTGGGATGGCGCGAAGAAACGCAACGGCTTATTGACGCAGGATATGCGAAAGACATCCACCGTCTGAAAGCCCTGGGCTACCAGGAAATGGCGGCATGTTTACGTGGGGAACGAACGCTGGAAGAAACCCTGGGAGCAACGCAGCAGCACCATCGCCGATACGCCAAACGCCAGCTGACATGGTTTCGCGCAAATAAGAAGATCCACTGGTTACCGGCAGAAGATAAACAGGGCATAGAAGATTATCTGGACGAAACAGCCGCCTTGTTAAGCAATCGTTGAGACATTCCCCGTCATTGCATTTGAACAAATAACATAAACTGGAACATCCGGAAATCCCCCTTTCAAGGGGGTGCCGCGTTAGCGGTGGGGGATGTTTTAATTATTTAACCCCAAGGAATACAAAGCAAAAAGAAAAGAAGATTATACGAAATCACAGTTGGGCGGACACACAGGTCCGCCCCTACAGAATGTAATCCCTTTGTCATTGCGGACACATAGGTCTGCCCCTACAGAATGTAATCGATTCGTCATTGCGAACACACAGTGATGCAATCTCATTTACAGAAGGCTGTC
>JAGLCZ010000406.1 GCA_023145975.1 Candidatus Hydrogenedentota bacterium
ATCATTCCGCCCATTGTATACCCAATAGTTACTGTCCTTCTGAGAGAGGAACAACTGAATGGTATGAATATTATTTTTCGCCAGTTCTTTTGCAAGTTCCTCGTTGGTATAGTCACCAAATCCAAGAGTGGATACGCCTACCGTTGGAGATTGGGTAACAGCGGCTGCTGCTGCAAGCGAAGATATACCTGCGTCCGGAAGTTGAGCAACAGCAGCGGCGGCACCTGCCACCAGAATTTCACGACGACTTAATTGTAAACTCATGCTATTTCCTTTTATTACGATCTCACTGTATCCGACCTGGCAAAATAAAAATATCTGGAAGACTCTGCGGCAAAGATACCGTATCTACACTTTCCCGGCAGCAGCTTCCTCTTCCGTACTTGTGCTTTTCTGCAAACTGCGATAGAAAACCAGAATTATCAGGTAAACTGCAAAAAGATAGTATATGTTGAGTTCCCTGAATTCGGACAGGTTGGAAGATATGGAACCCACTTCCCAGGCAGGTTCATTGCCGCTGAGTACGGCTTCCTTAAAAAAATGCTTGTCAATTTTACCGATAAGATGAATAATCTTACTGGTTGCCAGCATCATGATAGCAGTAAAAATCGCGTAGCGTTCCGGAGCGGCATAACGTACATAACGATTTTTAATATAAGGAGCAAGGAGCGGTATCAATACAAAAAGAAAAATAATAGAGAAGTCACCCACCAATTTAAATACTTTGGTCATTTCCCCCTGGTTATGCAGATTGAAACTTACCGCCTCATCGTTAACCTCTTTAAGAGCCATGAGATCAGCAAGCGGGAGCGGCTTGAACCAGTCAAAGCCTTCCTCACACACGGCATACTGATACCAGTGGGTACCGTAATCCACCTCTTCAAGAAATACAAAAAGCGTAAAAATCATGATAAAGACAAAAGCAGCACGCTGAAGTCTTTCCGTGGCGCGCCATATTCCAGCCAGTAATGTAACCAGCATCACCAGAAGAAATGTATTTTGGATATTTTCCAGCAAACCGAATTCCCGCCAGGAATCCGCCAGAAGAGGAGGAAGCTTCGGACTGATTAACCGCTGCAGCACTATGATGTGTGAAAAATACATGACCGCCAAAAGTGTGGTAAGTACAAAAGGAATCACCAGATAAACTGCCAGTTTTTTCTTATCTAATTTTTTGTACATAGTAAAAACAACCATCTATCATTTTTCCTTTTCCCTAGTTTTCTTTTATTTACACCCGCCTTCAGACAATCAACAAAAAACAGACAAAGACAACGGCTGTGCAACATAGGTACATTCCGGACAAATACTGCCCTGCAACAATAGTATGCCATAAGATAAGAAAAGATACAACAGACAAGAACAAGGAAAAAATAAAAATTTCTACGACGATGACGATTTCGCTGCACATCATGGAAAACAGATCATACAAACACTCTAATTCTTACAAATCCGTAGGAATTACAAAAATACATTCCATCTCGAATCCTTCTTCCAACCAGTAACCTGGATTCCCCTCTGCGGCAGACTCTACATTATCCCGTTTAAAAATATAGTGTTAATATTGTTTTCTGAGGATAGCAGCATTATTTAGTACAAGCATGAAGAAATTGGCACGGACTATGCTTAATACATTCAGGAATATTACGAGATTTTGAGGGAGATATTTTCATGCTGCCCCCAAATACAAAAAAAACTTAAACACCAACGAGACACTATTAAAACAGGAAATTTATAAATGATGAGAACGCAAGTGCTCCTTCTTTCTGGTATGCAAAAAGCAACCAGAAGCATACTCTTTTTTGCTGCCCTGGCTGGACTGATATTAATCCCCGGTTGGTCTGCACATGCCGACGAAACAGCCGATTTACTACAAGAACATAAGGTAATGCTCGATACGCTCTGGGTGATGATTGCCGGTTTTTTGGTCTTCTTCATGAATGCCGGGTTTGCACTCGTAGAAACGGGATTTTGCCGCAGCAAGAATGCGGTGAATATTCTGGCAAAAAATTTTATTGTATTCGGCATCGCCTGCCTCACGTTCTGGGCAGTAGGCTTTGCACTTATGTTCGGGGACGGAAACGGCATTATTGGTCTGGCAGGATTTTTTCTGCTGGGTGCTGATAACAGTCCTCTGGCGGGCGACGCCTATGCCGGAGTCTATTCGTCTATCAGCTGGCCGACTATCCCGCTTGAAGCAAAGTTCTTTTTTCAACTTGTTTTTGCAGCAACGACAGCCACCATTGTTTCCGGTGCCGTAGCAGAACGCATAAAATTTCAGTCGTATATTTTCTTTGCCGGCATTCTTATAGCCGTTCTGTATCCCATCACCGGACACTGGATTTGGGGCGGTGGCTGGCTCAGTAATATTATGGGTACCGGCTTTCTGGATTTTGCCGGTTCTACGGTAGTACATAGTGTCGGCGGCTGGGCGGCTCTTGCCGGTGTTATCCTGCTTGGTCCCCGCATGGGCAAATACCGCAAGGATGGTTCAGTAAACGCTATTCCGGGACATAATATTGCCTTCGCCACTCTGGGGGGACTTATCCTGTGGCTGGGCTGGTTCGGATTTAACCCGGGCAGCACCATGGAAGCAGACGGTGCCGCCATTGCGCATATTGCAGTAACTACGGCGATGTCGGCAGCGGCAGGCATTGCAACGGCAACCGCCTATTCCCGGCTGCGTTTTGGTAATCCGGACTTGAGTATGATCATTAACGGCTGTCTGGCGGGATTGGTCGCTATTACAGCATCCTGTGACGGGGTACACATTGGCAGCAGCATACTTATCGGCGGGATCGCGGGCGTTCTCGTGGTGGAATCCGTGATAATCTTCGATAAACTTCATCTGGACGATCCCGTAGGTGCCCTGTCAGTACATTTAATTAACGGCATATGGGGCACCCTCGCTGTAGGTCTGTTTAACACAGAGGCGGGCTTGTTTTTCGGGGGCGGCATAAAACAATTATTTGTGCAGAGTATCGGCATACTTGCTGTAGGTGCCTTTACCCTGACCGCATCCCTACTCGCCTGGGGCATCACCAAAGCTGTCCTTGGCTTACGGGTATCACCTGAAGAAGAATATGTAGGTCTGGACCAAAGCGAAATGGGACTGGAAGCCTATCCCT
>JAGLCZ010000407.1 GCA_023145975.1 Candidatus Hydrogenedentota bacterium
CAGGTAGTATACGAAGGGGAAAGTAAGGGGTGTGTCTCCTTTATGTTGCACACGCCGATTGATCGTAATCCCTGGCGTGAACTGAATGATCTTGCCCGCCAAAAG
Organism: Candidatus Hydrogenedentota bacterium; assembly: GCA_023145975.1. Lineage (GTDB taxonomy): Bacteria > Hydrogenedentota > Hydrogenedentia > Hydrogenedentales > CAITNO01 > SLFT01. The sequence goes on from JAGLCZ010000407.1 coordinate 106, forward strand.
AACTGGAAGATCCGGGAGTTAGCCGACAAACCGCTGTCGCTGGAGGAAACGTTCCTCACCCTTACCGAAAAAGCGACTGAACAGTTAAAGACTAAATAGGAAAACAAAAACATGCGCAATGTTATAGCCATACTACGTCGGGACCTGGGTGCTTATTTCACATCGCCCATCGGATATATTTTCATCATGGTGTTCACAACCATGAGCGTCGGTCTATTCACCACGTCTTTCTTTCTGTTTCCTGTAGCAGATATGCGTCCCTATTTTGAAAACCTTCCTCTCATGCTATGTATCTTCATCCCTGCCGTAACCATGCGAATCTGGGCTGAAGAACGTAAAGAAAACACATGGGAACTGCTGTTGACCTTCCCTATGCGCGCCTGGGAATTAACGGTCGGGAAATTCCTTGCCGCCATGTGCTTTTACGCACTTACTCTAGCAGCAACCTTTACGGTTCCAATGATGCTGATCTCCCTCGGCTCCCCTGACACAGGTGTCATTGCCAGCGGTTATCTCGGTACCCTGCTCATGGGTGCATGCTTTATGGCGTTGGGGATATTGTTCTCCGGGTTCTTCAAGGATCAAATTGTCGCCTTTGTTATCACGCTGCTGGTCTGCTTCCTTTTCTTTATGTTCGGCACCGACTTCATCGCAGCCTACATTGACGCTAAGGCATCCGGATTCGGATCGCTGCTGTCAGATGTATTTGGTATTTTCGGACATTATCAACCCCTTATTCGCGGTGTAGTTGATATAGCGGATATACTATTCTTTGCCATCTGGACGGTCTTATTCCTAACCCTGAATATCATCTTTATAGACAGCCGTAATCGCCCCGGCGCACGTATAAACTTTCTCGTCATTGCTGCCGCCTGTTTGGCAATAGGCATGTTGTTCAATTACCTGATGGCAGGAAGCAGCATCAAACGTTTTGACGTAACTGAAGATAAAATCCACACCATATCGCCTTCCAGTAAAGCTATTCTTGCAGAGGCAGACAGTGAAATCGAAGTACGCCTTTACATTACGCCGCGAGACAAGATGCCGACGGCAATGCGCAATATTGAACGGGATATAACCGATAAACTTGAAGAACTCCGTCTTTCCAGCAATCGTATGAACTATGCGACGGTGTATCTTGAAGCGGCAAATGTTATCTCTACAGGTCAAGACACGAACAAAGCGGAAGATGACACTGAAGAAGAAGCCATAGAACGGCGTATGCTTGATAAAGGGGTACAGCCCTTTAATGT
>JAGLCZ010000408.1 GCA_023145975.1 Candidatus Hydrogenedentota bacterium
TCAATACAATAAAATTCGCCAACGGTATCTGCAAGATTTCGCACATCAACAGTAAGTGTAATTTCCGCGTCCAGATATGCTGCGTCAAGATCAGAAGTAACTGCGTAGTCACGTATATGTACAGGCGCAGCAGCATAGAGGAACACGTCGCGGAAAATACCACTGAGACGCCACATATCCTGATCCTCAAGATAGCTGCCGTCACACCAGCGATATACCTCAACAGCCAGTATATTTTCGTCCGCTTGAAGAAAAGACGTAATGTTAAATTCTGCGGGTGTCTTGCTTTCCTGACTATAACCGACCTTATGACCATTCACCCATAGATAAAAGGCGCTGTATACCCCTCCGAACTGGAGGAATACCTGCTTTCCCGACCAGTCGTCCGGCACAGTAAAGCACGTACGATAGGAGCCTACCGGATTATCCTCATGAGGGATATGGGGCGGATCGGCAGGAAAGGGGTAATCGACATTAAGATAAATGGGCATACCATAGCCCTGCATCTCCCAATTGGACGGTACGGGTATCCTGTCCCAGGTACTGTCATCATAGCCGACACCGTAAAACTCTTTCGGACGGGTATCCGGATTCGGCGACCAATGAAACTTCCAGTCGCCATTAATACACCTGCAGCGTGGTGATTGATCATGGGACAACTGCAATGCCGTTTCTTCTGAGGGAAAAGGCATACGCGTACAACCGGGCTTTTCTTTGTTGCGACCGAAAACCTGAGGGTTTTCCCAATCCGGCACTTCTGATGCATGGGTGATCTGCTGTACACATATCAGAAAAAAAATAGTTAACACAAGAAAAAACAGCAATGATAACATGACATGCTTCCTTTTTATTTTATTGGAAAGGTATGATAACAGAACAAAAAAATTACAACGTAAAGTAAGCGATCCCCTATCGATTACCGTACCGTTATAGATATACCATTACTCTAGAAATATCTCCTCTTATACGCTGCGCCGTCTTTTTTGCCATACCCTTCCACTGCAAAAGTCATTATTTTAAATAGGGGGCAGCTTGTCAGTATGGCATCAAACAAAAGTCCGTTCTTCCGAAAATACCGCCGTGTTACCCGCTGGCAGCGAGATAATACGACGGTATTCTTATAGTTTACAAGGTATTCTTTACTGGGTCAACAGCGGAAGTTCCCGGATACGGATATTGCGGTAATCAAGGCGTGAACCATGATTCTGCATACCGATGAATCCACTCACGTTAGTAACACCCGGATGATCTGCTTCTTTATCTTTGTACTCCGCAATATCGCCATCCACAATTATCGTATCGTTAAGTTTGACCTCGATCTTAGTACCTTCATAACGAATACACATCTTCTGCCATTCCCCTGCAGGCTTGGAAACACGCGAAGACGGTGCAATAAGCGAATACACGGAACCACAATACTGCCACGGTTTCAACTCGGCATACTCCGGTGCAGCATCATCAAGCACCTGAATCTCAAGTCCTGCAAAAGCGGCATTGCCCTTAAGGGGAGCGCGAATAAATATACCACTATTGCCGCCTGCCGGCACCTTAAATTCAAGTTCCAATTCGAAGTCCGAAAATTCGCGCGTGGTTGCCAGCCAACCGCCGCCTTCCCCATCCGTAAACAGTTGGTTATTTTCAGTGCCCCACGTTTCTTTTGCACCTCCCACCTGTTTCCAACCTGTGAGATCTGTACCATTAAACAGTGCCGTCCATTCGCTTTCACCAAGCAAGCGTGCAACAGTCG
>JAGLCZ010000409.1 GCA_023145975.1 Candidatus Hydrogenedentota bacterium
TTTTGTGCATCTGAGGCACTTACAAATCGTGCTTCAATACCCAAATCTTTTAGGGTATGAGCAAATAAATTGTAGGTGCCGCCATAGAGCGTTTGTGCGGCAACAAAGTTTTGACCTGCTTTTGTTATATTCAATACAGCAGTGGTTATTGCGGCTGATCCTGATGCCAGTGCCAGCGCACCAATACCGCCCTCAAGTGCCGCTACCCGGTTCTCAAATACATCTGTGGTCGGGTTCATAATACGGGTGTATATATTGCCAAACTCGTTGAGTGCAAATAGGTTTGCTGCATGCTCGTGATCATTAAACACATACGAACTGGTTTGGTATATGGGGACGGCTCTGGATCCGGTCGTTGGATCGGGTACCTGACCTGCATGTAATGCACGTGTGCCGAGTCCATAGTTATTTTGAGTATCAGACATTAGTAATCTTCCTTCAATATTGTAATAAACAGTGTAATCTGAACAGCATGATTCTTTATATAACAATAACAATCGGAATTATAAACATAATCCCGTAAAGAAAGCAAAACCCCGGTCGCGCATTTGGGACCGAGGTATTCTAATCATAAATTAATGAGTTGAGATCAGACAGCCGTTTCGAATTCTTCACCGTAATATTCTACATAACATTCGGCATGCCAGTATTCACCGTCTAATTCAAAGGCACCTTCGAATAAGAATTCGTTCTCATCAATGTGTTCGTTGCATAATGCGCATTTCATGCTATTCACCTCTCTTTCTAATGGATTGTTTGGGAAGCTGGAAGGATTATAGACGCGCTTCCTATACGTAATTAAGACCGACTTATATCATAACTGAAAGCTGAAGTCAAGTTTTTTTAACATTTTTTTATAGAATTTTGGAGGTATTTTTAGAAATTTCATTTACTGCATGGGTACTTGTTATGCTTAATGGCGTGCTGAAAAGTGTTTTTTACTAGATTTCTGACAACTAAACCCACCTTATGAACGTATAGAAGCATCATGAATATTCCCGAAACCACCTGCATTAAAAAAATTGTTGGTGCCATCAAAAGCCATCCCCGTGCAGAAATCGAATTGGCAGGGGGATGGGGGGCCTCCAAGACATTGGCTGCGTTGCAAACCGCCCAGTGTTTAGGGCGTTCTTTACTTGTTATTGCCCCGGATCGCATTGAGGCGGAGGCAATATTTGATGATTTGGCAACCTTTGCCGGTGAGGAACATTGTGTCATGTTTCCCGCATGGGAAGTATTGCCGGATGATACGATGAGCCCGGCAGATGATATTGTGGCAGAGCGTATGAATGCCCTCGAACGCTTGAATGACATGGGTGAAGAGGATACGCCGGCTTATGTTATTGCACCGGTACGTTCTTTTATGCAGCATGTGATTGCACGTCAGCAGTTGCGCAACAATTCACTATCTGTTAGTTGTGGCGAAGTAATTCCCATGGGCGATATCCTCGATAAATTGATTCGACTTGGTTACACTCGGGAGTCAATGGTGGAGCAACGTGGCGAATTCAGTGTGCGGGGCGGCATACTGGATATCTTTTCCATCTCTGCCGAGTTACCTTTCCGTATTGAATATTTTGATGACGAAATTGAGTCTATGCGGTTATTTGAGCCCGAGACGCAACGCAGTGTAACGCGTATTGAGTCCATGCGTATTCCGCCACGATCAGAAAAAGCGGGTTTGGTCAGTTCACGCAAAGATCACAAGATGGAGACACTCCTATCCTATCTTCCTAAGAATACCCTTGTTGCGATGGATGAACCGCTGGCTATTGCAGAACATGCTTCACGTGTGGCGGCTCAATGTGCTGATAGTCCTTTTTTTATGGATTGGGATCAGATGCGTTCCTGTATTGGACACTTTTCAAGACTTTCTCTAGTGCAGATGCCGCGTCGTGATGCGACTGTTGCCGCACGATTTACTATGTATACAAGTTCAGTAGCGAGTTATGCCGGGGAGCCCGATGCCTTTTGGGAGCAGTTGCGCGATTGGGAATTGGACGGATGCGCCATTCGGATTTTTTGTGTGAATTCCGGGGAACGCCGCCGTTTTCTGGAATTATTGGGCGAGCATGGGTATCGTTTCGACAAAGAAGATTCTTCTGTTTCTGTGGCAGTTGGTCGCTTGCGTGCTGGTTTTGTATCTCATACCGATAAACTTGTATTTCTCAGCGAACGGGAGATATTTGGAAGGCACTATGTGCGTCGCAAGCGTCGTCGTTTTGAGGCGGGTGTGGCGCTTACCCAATACGGTGATTTGCGGGCAGGTGATTTTGTGGTACACGAGGTTCATGGTATTGGGCGTTATCAGGGGTTGCGTCAGTTTTCGGGAAGGACAGGCGACTATCTAGCCGTTCATTATGCTGGCGGCGATACCATCTATGTACCGGCAACCCATCTTGATCAATTACAAAAATATCTTGGTGGCGATGGTGCCATGCCCAAAATAGATAGGTTGGGGGGGGCTAGCTGGGCACGTACACGGGAACGGGTGAAACGTGCTGTTCGGGAAATAACCACGGAATTATTGAAGCTTTATTCCACCCGTGAAAATAGAGACGGTTATGCTTTTGCGGCGGATACACCGTGGCAGGTCGAATTTGAAGATGCATTTGAATATGAGGAAACCCCGGATCAGCAACGTGCTATCAATGATGTTAAACGTGATATGGAGTCTCTTCGCCCCATGGATCGTCTGTTATGCGGCGACGTTGGTTTTGGCAAGACAGAAGTGGCTATTCGTGCCGCTTTCAAGGCCATCATGGAAAAAAAGCAGGTGGCTTTACTCGCACCGACCACCGTTTTGGTGCAGCAGCATTATACAACTTTCCGTGAGCGTTTTGCCGATTATCCAATTCATGTTGAAGTGTTGAATCGGTTTCGCAGCCCCAAAGAAATTAAGGACACCCTGAGTCGTCTGAAAAGCGGTGAGACGGATATTGTTATTGGAACACATCGGCTTCTTTCGAAGGATGTGGAGTTTCACGATTTAGGACTGGCCGTTATAGATGAAGAACAGCGTTTTGGTGTGCGCCATAAAGAGCGACTCAAGCAAATGCGTACTTTTGTGGATGTGTTAACTATGTCTGCTACACCTATACCACGCACACTTCATTTCTCACTGCTTGGTATTCGCGATATGAGTCTTATAAACACTGCTCCCAATGACCGCCTGCCTATTCATACCTGTATTGAGGCATGGGATAAAAATATTATCTGTGAGGCACTACTACGGGAATTGTCGCGGCAGGGGCAGGTCTATTTTTTACATAATAGAGTTCAAAGTATTGATCGGGTTGTCAGTTTTATTCACCAACTTGTTCCCCAGGCGCGGGTAGGACTCGGGCATGGGCAAATGAACAAACACGAACTTGAAGAGGTAATGACGGCCTTTGTAAATCACGAGATTGATGTGCTTGTGTGTACCACCATTATTGCTTCGGGTATTGATATACCGAATGCGAATACTATTATTGTTGATCGTGCCGACAATTTCGGGTTGAGTCAGCTTTATCAAATTCGGGGACGGGTAGGGCGCTATAAGCACCGTGCCTTTGCCTATATGCTTGTACCCGGTGATCGTGTCTTGAGTGAAGATGCCCAGTTGCGGCTTAAGGCGTTGGAAGATTTTTCTGCCCTTGGTTCTGGATTTCGAGTTGCTATGCGCGATCTTGAAATACGTGGGGCAGGTGATTTACTTGGTGCAGATCAGACGGGTCATATTGCTTCGGTCGGGTATGAAACCTACAAGGATCTTATTGCTGAAGCTATCTCTGAAGTACAGGGGAAGCCGTTGAGACGTAGAAATCTTCCGCCCTTTGAAATTGCATCTGATGCTTATATCCCTGATAGTTATGTGCAGTCTGCTCCCCAGAAAATCACTCTGTATCGGCGTGTTGCCGGCGCAACATCTCTTGAGGAAATCCAGGAATTAAAATTGGAACTCAAAGATCGTTTCGGTCCCCTCCCCAAACCGACACTGCGTCTGTTGCAAATTATGGAGACACGCGCTTTGGCAGTAGAAATCCGTGCTGTCGATATTGAGGCAAGTTCGTCAAATATTATCGTACGTTTTGAGACAGGAGATGCACTGGCCCCTGCAGCACAGTCACAGCTGCGTAGTATTTACGGTAATGCTTTACAATTTGCCTGGAGTGACAAGCCTGCTGTTACCGTTGTGCCGGATAAAAGTTCAGAACCTCTCATTACTGCCTATAAACTGATTAAAGTGCTGCATCAAATGCTGCATGAAGATGAGGAGATAGAGTAGCGACTACTTTTCGGGGTGAAGGGAAGGGACGGATATAAGGGGGAATATTTTGCACTCCCCTTTTTCTTGGGTCACAATCTCGTTATGCAGTGGGAACGAATAGGTGAAATTGTATACAATAGTGTTCTGGAAGCGTGCTTATGCTGCGCTCTTCCATCCGTATTATAATTAGGAATATCACTTGATGAAAAGTATTAATCTTATATTTGGCTGTCACGCTCATCAACCTGTAGGTAATTTTGATTTTGTTTTTGAAGAGTCCTACCATAAGGCGTATCGACCATTTCTACATGTACTCGAACGGTATCCGGCAGTACGGGTTACTTTGCATTTTACAGGACCGCTGTTTGATTGGTTTGAGGCGCATGCGCCTGAATTTCTCGAACGAATTGCGGCATTGGTAGATCGGGGACAGGTGGAAATCATGGGCGGCGGGTATTACGAGCCTATGTTGTGTGCCATCCCTGAACGGGATGCAAGACAGCAAATCCTTCGGATGCAGCAGTTTTGCGAACGACACTTTGGTCGTGTTCCGAAGGGTATGTGGTTGACAGAGCGTGTGTGGGAACCCCATTTAGCACGGATACTTTCCCAGTCCGGTGTGGAATATACAGCACTGGATGATGCCCATTTTTTATGTTCCGGGTTGCGGCCAGAAGATATGTACGGCTATTACATGACTGAAGATGGCGGGCATACGCTTAAGGTATTCCCTATTTTGGAAAAGTTACGTTACCTGGTCCCATTCCATCAAGTGCATGAAACAATTGAGTATTTGCGTGAATGTGCCACGGAAGAGGGTACACGTTGTGCAGTGCTTCACGACGATTATGAGAAGTTTGGTGTATGGCCGGGTACGCACAGCAGTGTGTATACTGAGGGCTGGTTGGAAGAGTTTTTTCAGGCACTTACGGATAATCAGGATTGGCTGCATTGCCTTACCTATGAACAATATTTGATGCAGGCGTCTTCGCAGGGGCGTACTTATATCACTTGTGCGTCCTATGATGAAATGATGACATGGGCACTCCCTACCCCGATGCAGCGTAAGTTGAATAATGCCCGCCAGGAACTAAAAAAACAGCCGGATCTGGATAAGAAGGCGTCACAATTCATGCGCGGTGGATTCTGGCGCAGCTTTCTTGCGAAATATGACGAGGCAAACAATATTCAGAAGCGTATGCTGCGCACCAGCGCACGACTGGAGCGTCTTGCCGTGCAGTATGCCAATGATGAACGTATGAAGGAAGCGGAACGGCTGCTTCACCAGGGACAGTGCAATTGCGCCTATTGGCATGGTGTATTCGGCGGACTTTATTTGAATCATTTGCGCACGGCTCTGTATGAAAAAATTATCGGGGCGGATCAGGTCATGGATCAAATTGAGGGACTGGCAGGAGAGTATGTTTCTTTTGAAGCCACCGATTTTGATGCTGATGGTAATGTGGAGGGTATTTTGGAAAATGCCCACCTTTCCCTTTTCTTTAATCCCGTAGACGGCGGAACACTTTTTGAATTAGATTATAAAACAGTTCCCTTTAACTTTGGAAATGTGTTGACCCGTCGGGATGAGGTCTATCATGATCAGTTGCGGGAAGGAAGCGCATTGGTTGGTCAGGAAACGCAAGGGGACCAGAGTATTCATGAAATGGTTAAGGCAAAAGAGGCCGATCTGGATAAATTACTGGTCTATGATCCCTATCGCCGTGTTTCTTTTCGGGACCATCTGATTTCGGATACTGCTACTGTGGATACGTTCTGGAACGGAACAGAGACAGAATTATGCAGCATTTATAATGCTTCCTACAGTATGGAATCGGGGACGGATTGGGTTGCTTTTAGTGCCCAGGGCGTTGTTGCTGGAGAGGAATCGGTGATGGCGCGGGTACGCAAGAAGATAGAGCTTCTGCCCGGAGCATCACACTTTGAGGTGACTTATGACCTGTCTTTTGATAAACCCCTACCGGAAGGCATTATCTTCGGATTTGAATTTTTGGTGAACTTGCTCACGGGTGATGCGCTGGATCGTTATTATCATTCTGATGATGTGGATATGGGGGGGGCACGTCTTGGTTCACGAGGGGTTCTTAACGATATTTCTCATATTGCGGCACGGGACGACTGGCAGCATATTGAACTGGGACTACGTTTTTCCCGTCCTGCCCGTTTATACCGTTTTCCCATAGACACGGTTAGTCAGTCTGAAGGGGGGCAGGAACGGGTACATCAGGGGTGTGTGCTGTTACCGTGTTGGTCTGTTTCTGGCGTGGAGAATCAACAGTTTTCCCTGGTAGTTCGCTTGGAGATTAACAGTACAGTAAAATGAATCGTAAATAAGCAGGTGTCATGTTCCTATTTTACGATTCAATAAAATATAGTTTTGTGTGTCTTTCTACCGTTGGTCTTAGTTCGTCTACGAACAAGCAGCGTATAAAAGGAAACGTTATAATATGCAGGAAGTAACAGGTGATGTTATCGTGGTGAATTCTCTGGGTATGCATGCACGTCCCGCTTCTGCACTAGTCCAGGTAACCACGAGTTTTGAAAGTAATATTTATCTTACCTTTAAGGGAAACCAAATAAATGCGAAGAGCATTATGGGACTGTTAACTTTGGGTGCAGCCCGTGGGAGCCACCTCATTGTATCGTGTTCCGGCTCAGATGCAGAACAGGCATTTGCTGCAGTAACTGAAATATTCGCTTCGGGTTTTGGCGAAGAATAACCGCGACTGAAAGGGTTTATTTTGGAAAGATATCTGCAAGGAATGGGGATTTCCCCCGGTATTGCCATTGCACCTGCATTACTGTTTTTTCATGATCGCTATGATATTCCTTCTTATGCGGTGAGTGATCTCGAAGCAGAATTGGCGCGTCTTGATATGGCGATGCAGAAGACCCGCAAAGATCTGGAAATAATATATGAACGGGCTGTTCAGGAATTGGGAGATCGGAACGCCGCTATTTTTCATGCTCATATGATGATTCTTGATGATGTGGTGTTACGGGAAGAGTTAACTACCCATCTTTCTGAACATCAGAAGAATATGGAGCATACGCTGGATGCGTTGGCTACGCGTTATGCTCAGGCGATGAATTCGGTGGATGATTTGCGTTTCCGTGAACGTACTGCTGATATGCTGGATGTGATTGACCGCGTGTTACGGCATTTACTTGATGCGGAACGTCCCAATCTACGAACGCTTGATCAGGAAAGCATCATTGTTGCCCATGATCTTACTCCCTCCGATACGGCTTCAATGGATACCTCGAAAGCACTGGGTCTGATTATCGAAGCGGGAAGTGTTACCAGCCATTCTTCCATTCTGGCACGGGCTCTTGAGATACCGGCAGTAATTGGTGTTGAAGATGCTTCTGCGGCGGTTACCGCCGGCACAATGGTTATTGTTGATGGTTCGAGTGGTCGAATAATCCTTGACCCGACACGAGAGACTTGTGTTCGTTATAGGAAGGCGCAGGAACGCTTAATAGAACGGCGCGCTGCACTATTGCGCAGTACGAAAGGGAAACCTGCGTGTACAGTTGATGGGGTAGAGGTAATGCTGCGTGCCAACATCGAATTGCCCCTGGAGATTGAACATAGCCAAAATGTGAATGCACAGGGCATTGGGCTGTATCGTACGGAATACCTTTTTATTGATCGGGACTCATTGCCCGAAGAGGAAGAGCAATACAAAGCCTATGCGCATGTGGCTGAGGCCATTGCTCCCCATCCGGTGGTATTGCGTACCATGGATATTGGCGGCGATAAGTTTGTGGCGCATTTGCAGATATTGAAGGAAGATAACCCGCAACTGGGATGGCGTGCTGTGCGGTTTTGTCTGGCACGTCCCGATATCTTCAAAACACAACTGCGTGCTATGCTCCGTGCCAGTGTGCATGGCACCATAGAAATCATGTTTCCTATGATCAGCGGTATTGAGGAATTACGGAAAGTTAAAGAAGTGGTGCATGAAGTTATGGCTGATCTTGATGAGGAAAAGATTCCGTATAACAGCAACATAAAGATTGGATCTATGATCGAAGTGCCGTCGGCAGTTATGCTTGCTGACTTACTCGCACAGGAGAGCGATTTTTTCAGTATAGGTACCAATGACCTCATTCAGTATCTACTTGCCGTGGATCGCGTAAATGAAAAGATAGCCCACTTGTATGAGCCTGCTCATCCAGCAGTGATTCGTATGATTCATCAGGCGGCGCAGGCGGCACGTGTCCGTAATATTCCCTGTAGTATTTGCGGCGAGATGGCGGGTGATGCGTTGTATACGGAGTTGCTGCTGGGGTTAGGGATTACCGCTTTGAGTATGGCACCCGTGGCTATTCCGAGGATACGTGAGGAAATATCGCATATCTATTTGGGGGAAGCGCGTACGCTTGCTCGAAAAGCATTGAAAATGCGCACAGCGGCAGAAATAAAGGAATTGATGGAAAAGCGTCATCTTATTCGTGCGAAGAAGTGTGAGCTTTTAATGGATTAGTATTGCAGAATGGTATCTTGCAGCTAAAGAATAATTGAGGGAACAATCTCTATGACGCGTAAGCGTATTTCTATACTGGGTTCAACAGGAAGCATCGGTCGCAACACGCTTGAAGTGGTGCGGCGCAATCCGGATCGTTTTTCGGTAGTGGTGTTGGCATCCCGGTCAAATACAGGACTGCTTCGTAAGCAAATTGCTGAGTTCAAACCTGAACAGGTCGCTGTATATGACGAAAGTGCCGCAGCAGAACTGCGTGCTTCCGGAGTGGACTGCGCGGTGTTAGCAGGGGCATCCGGCTTGGTGGACGCAGCGGCAGTGAATGTGGATGTAACGTTGTGTGCCATTGTGGGGGCTGTGGGTCTCCAACCGCTTTTGGCTGCGATTGATGCGGGAAACCGGGTTGCCGTTGCCAATAAGGAACCGCTGGTCATGGCGGGAGAATACATCATGGCACAAGCGCAGCGCAACGGGGTAGACGTACTACCCGTGGACAGCGAACATAATGCTATATTTCAATGTTTACAGGGAAACGCCCCCTCGGATATCGATTGTGTTTATCTTACTGCGTCCGGGGGACCGTTCTATGGATGGGCGCAGCAAGAGCTGCAAAGCATCACACCGGAACAAGCCATGCGCCATCCAACCTGGGACATGGGCACTAAAATAAGTGTGGATTCTGCTACGTTGATGAATAAAGGTTTGGAAATAATTGAAGCGCTATGCCTGTTCAGGTTACGATCAGAGCAGGTGAAGGTGATTATCCATCCACAAAGCGTCATTCATAGTATGGTTGCTTTTCTGGATGGAAGCATTATTGCGCAGCTTGGCGTGACCGATATGAAAGCGCCTATTGCTTTTGCGCTAACGTATCCGGAACGGATTCCGGCACCGGAGATGCGCCTGGATCTAATGGCATTGACTGGTCTGACCTTTGGTGAACCCGACTATAGCGCCTTCAGGTGCTTGGCTTTGGCTCGGGAAGCCGCTAATCAGGGCGGCAGTGCTCCGGCGACGCTTAACGGAGCCAACGAAGAGGCGGTAGCCGCCTTTTGTTCTGGACGTATAGGATTTCTTGATATTGCCACAATAGTGGAACGGACAATGGAGACGTGTCCGGTGTTACAGGAAAGCAGTCTTGA